>JAITLA010000094.1 GCA_031278145.1 Eubacteriales Family XIII. Incertae Sedis bacterium | reverse complement strand
GCGACGAGGATGGGCAGGCTTTTGTGGTGCCTTATCTTGAACCATTCGGCGGCGATCAGTCTGCGCACGGCTCGTCACCTCCCGTCAGGGACACAAAGTATTCTTCCAGCTTCTGCTCCGCAACGCCGATGCCTTCTATGACGACGCCCTCCGTCACCAGCCGGGCGTTCATCTCGCCGACGCGATCAAGCCGTTCGTAGACCCAAAGCTCGTTTGCCGAAACCGACTTGATGTCCGTTATGCCGAAAGCCTCACGGAGAACGACGACGGCTTTCGCGACATCGTCTGTGACAATCCGCACGTATCGTCGCATCTCCCGCGTCAGTTCCTCGCCGGAGAGCTGCCGCACGATTCTCCCCTTGTGGAGTATGCCGTAATGGGTCGCCACCTGCTCCAATTCGTCCAGCAGATGGCTGGAAACGAGCAGCGTCAAGCCGTGTTCCTTTGCCAAGCGGCGCATGAGCTCCCTCGTTTCGATGATGCCCTTTGGATCCAATCCGTTCGTCGGCTCGTCGAGCATCAAAAACTCCGGGTTTGTGATCAGCGCGATGGCAAGCGACAATCTCTGCTTCATGCCCAGCGAGAAATTGCGCGCCTTCTTTCTGCCGGTATCGGTTAGGCCGACGGTTTCCAGGGCCCGGCCGGTCGCGCCCCTGTCCGGGACGCCGCCCAGAATCCGCTGCACCTCCAGGTTTTCCTCCGCCGTCATATGCGGATAGAGTGCGGGCGTTTCGATGGATTGTCCCATGCGCCGCCGGCCGCGCCGCAGCGCCGCCTCGCCGCTTTCGCCGAACAGCTCCACATCGCCGGCCGTGTGGCTTATGAGCCCGGCCACAACGCGCATGAATGTGGTCTTGCCCGCGCCGTTCAGGCCGATCAGCCCGTAGATCTGCCCGCGCTTCAGCTCCACGCTCACGTTGTCGAGCGCGAAGGCCCCTCCGTATTTCTTGCCGATCGCCCGCGTTCGCAATACATATTCGCTCAAATCCTCGCTCCTTTCCGCTCCGGACCGTGTTCCGGTTTGCGCGTTTCAGTATAGCGGGCAATCCGCGGAATTTGCGCAAGAAAAGATAAAGAAACGATAAAGACAGACGGCGCCCGGATTGCCGTGTCCGTCATTCCGGCCCCTGCCCCCTTCCGACGCTTCTCATGACATCCCGATTGAGTTTCTCCCTCCAATTTTCCGTGTACGTTTCGGCGCTGCGCAGAAGCTCGTCGCAGAACGCGGCCACATCCCTGCCGGTGATGTCCAAAACATGCTTGCCCTCCGCCGCTCCGGCTTCAAACAGCTCGATCAGATCGTAATGGATCTTCATCATGTCATAGCCCGCTCCCGCCGCGAACATCCACATATGTCCTTGAATCTTCTTGAATACGTATCGGTAGTCCTCCGGCAGGGCCTCCACCCTTGCCATATGCCGCTTGTATTCGCGCTTGCTCTCGATTATTTTCTTGATGTTGAGATAGTTATCGAAAAACGCAGACATCCGGTTGCCCCTCCTTTAATTTCCGGAGCTTCGACGCGACAAAATCCCACCTCGTCCAGAAGCTTTGCAGCTCTTCCCGCCCCGCGTCGTTGAGCGTGAAAAACTTTCGCGGCGGTCCCATGTCGGACGGCTTTTTCTCGATATGCACGAGCTTGTTTTTCTCGAGCCGCAGCAGGATGGTGTAGACCGTTCCCTCCACGACATCCGTGAAGCCGAGCGCGTTCAGCCGCCGCGTGATCTCGTAGCCGTAGGTTTCCTCGCGGCTGATGATCTCGAGGACGCAGCCCTCCAGCACGCCCTTGAGCATTTCGGTCAGATTTTCCGTGAGGGGTCCCTCCTTTCTATGCCGTGTGACCGATATGAAGTAATACTTACTACCGGCACAGCGTAACACATGGCAGTATGCTTGTCAAGGGGCAAGATGAACCGGATGGGGTAGGGCCGCAAAAACTTCTGGGATAAATTTACAAAATAATTGACAAACGCATCGCAAAAGAATAAAATGAATTCAAAATACATAGTGTTATTCTATGAATGCAAGCGCCGCAAATCCTATTCGAAAGAGTTTGGTCTTTACTCTCCCACGCCGGGCCGAGAGGTTCAAGACGCAGAGGGAAGCCGTCCGGCCGTACCGAACAAAAGGCTTGCCTGAAGCGGCGGGCGCATAAAGGAGAGGCAATCATGCCATACGCACCAATAGCAATAAACCGCGACACATTAACGATTATGGGCGTGCCGTTCCCCGACTTGGAAACACTGGAAAACACGGCGGAGGCCATTGGCTCCAATATGTTCGAGGGCTTTCAGCCCACGAGGAAAGGCGTTGAGATTATTCGCGATTATTGCCTGGGCAAGATGACGTTTGCCCAACTTGCAATCGCCGCCAAGGAAAAGCTGTATGTGGAATGAGTATCAATATATCGACCCGGATTGCCGAATATCAGCGCATGGGAAAAGCCGATAAAGCGGGTTCGGCGAAAAAGCTTGCGGAGATTCTCGACAACATAGATTTTTCGCAGCAAAACTTTGGGAATATCGGATTTCTTGTTTCCTTTGCGCGGCTGCGGTGATATAATTTACCCATACGCAAAATATCGCGGGGACAATCGGTTACCGAGCCCATGGCGGCGCGAAGCGCCGCCATGGGCTCGGTAACGAAAATCGTATCATCCGATTCGGAGCATTCCATTGGACACAGCATTTCTTGAACGCATTTTGAACGAGGTGGCCGGGGGCGAGAAGAGCCCCGCCGAGGCCATGGAGGTCCTGCGGGATCTGCCGTACCGGGACATGGGCTTCGCGAAGGTGGACAAGCATCGCGCGCTTCGCTGCGGCGCGGCCGAGGTCGTGTTTGGGCAGGGCAAGACGCCGGAGCAGGCGGCCCTGATCCTGGAGGAACTGGCCGCGACGAACGCAAACGTACTGTGCACGCGGGCTTCCGCCGAGATGTACGAGGCCGTCAAACGCAGGCTCCCGGAGGCGCACTACGACCGGACGGCGCGCCTGATCCTGCTGCGGCGCGACCCCGCGCCCCGAGGGGGCGCGGGCGTGGCCGTCGTTTCGGCCGGCGCCGCGGACATGCCCGTGGCGGAGGAGGCGGCGCTCACCGCCGAATTCTACGGCAGCGCGGTCCTGCGCGTATACGATGTCGGCGTGGCGGGCCTGCACCGCCTGCTGGACCGCGTTCCGCGAATCCGCGCCGCGAGCGTCGTCGTGGTCGTGGCCGGCATGGAAGGCGCGCTCGCGAGCGTCGTGGGCGGCCTCGTGGACAAGCCCGTGATCGCGGTGCCAACGAGCGTGGGCTACGGCGCGAGCCTGGGCGGGCTGGCGGCGCTCTTCGCCATGCTCAACAGCTGCTCGCTCGGCGTGAGCGTCATGAACATAGACAACGGCTTCGGCGCGGGTTATCTGGCCGCGCTGATCGATGGCTTGTCCGCAGCGCCCGCGGACAAGGCTCGGCGGGACACGTCCCCCGCATAGGGGCCGGGCCGCCAAAGCGGAACGAGGGCGGCCCAAAGGCCGCTACGGAGGCAAGTATGAAACGCGTACTGTATTTTGATTGCGTCGCGGGCATAAGCGGCGATATGACGCTCGGCGCGTTGATCCACCTCGGCGCCGACGTGAACACGCTGCGCGCGGAGCTCGACAAGCTGGGCGTTTCGGGCTTCTCGCTCAGCCCGAACAAGGCGCGGATGAACGGGATCACGGGCGTGAACCTCGACGTGCGCATCGACGACGCGCCCCGCGTCCACGCGCACACGCACGGCGGCGCCGACCATTCCCACGACGACAACCATTCCCACGACCACGGCCACGCGCACACACACGCGCATACGCACGCCGCGGACGAGATCGCGGACCATGCGCAAGACGAACACCGCAGCTTCAAATCCATCCGCGCCCTGATCGAAGCCAGCGGGCTGAACGACAATGTGAAGCGGATGTCCGTTGCCGTATTCCGGGTCATCGCGGAAGCGGAAGCCGCCGTCCACGACATCCCCGTCCCGGACGTCGTGTTCCACGAGGTCGGCGCGCTGGATTCCATCGTGGACATCGTAGGCGCGGCCGTCTGCGTGGACATGCTCGGCGCGGACGAGATCCTGTGTTCGCCGGTTCACGACGGCAGCGGCTTCATACATTGCCGGCACGGCCTGATCCCCGTTCCCGTCCCGGCGGTGATGGAAATGCTCAAGGGCAGCGGCATCGGCATCGTCGGGGAGGATGTGCGTACCGAAATGGTGACGCCCACGGGCTTCGGCATACTGAAGGGCCTCGGCGCCCGCTGCACGCGCCTGCCCGAAATCGAGATCTTGGGCGTCGGCTACGGCTTCGGAAAGCGGGATACGGGACGCTTTAACGCGTTGCGCGTGCTTCTCGGAACAATCGCGGAATAATTTTTTATGGCAACGCGTGCGGGCGCGGGGCCGGCCCAAATCGGAGGACTGCGTTCACCATGGAACAAAACGCGAATCTCGCAAAGAATTACGATCCAAAGGCATTCGAGGAACGGATATACGCCGCGTGGGAGAAGAGCGGCGCCTTTCACGCCGCGATAGACCGCGCCAAGAAGCCCTTCACCATCGTGATACCGCCGCCGAACATCACGGGGCAGCTGCACATGGGGCACGCGCTCGATCAGACCCTGCAAGACGTGCTGACGCGGTGGCGGCGCATGCAGGGCTACTGCGCGCTGTGGCTCCCCGGCACCGATCACGCCAGCATCGCCACGGAGGTGAAGGTCGCGGAAGAGATTCTGGCGACGGAGGGCAAGAGCAAGCACGCGCTCGGCCGCGAGGAATTCCTGAAGCGGGCCTGGGAATGGAAGCGCGTTTACGGCGGCAAGATCACGGGGCAGATGCGCAAGCTCGGCAACTCGTGCGACTGGGCGCGGGAGCGCTTCACGATGGACGAGGGCTGCAACCGCGCCGTGCGCGCGTATTTCGTCCGGCTGTACGAAAAGGGCCTGATCTATCGCGGCAACAGGCTGATCAATTGGTGCCCGCGCTGCGGCACCTCCCTGTCCGACGCGGAGGTGGAGCACGAGGACAAAAGCGGGACCCACTGGTATTTTCGCTATCCGGGCGCGGACGGCGGCCCGGGTATCGTCGTCGCCACATCGAGGCCGGAAACGATGTTCGCGGACGTGGCGATAGCCGTGCATCCCGACGACGCGCGCTACGGCGCCCTCGTGGGCACGCAGGTGTGCATCCCGCTCACCGACAGACGGATACCGATCCTCGCCGATCCCTATCCGGACCCCGAAAAGGGCACGGGCGCCGTCAAGATCACGCCCGCCCACGATCCGAACGATTTCGAGGTGGGCGAGCGGCACGGCCTCGACATGCCCTCCTGCATAGACGAAAACGCGGTCATGACGGGCTTGGCGGAAAAATACGCGGGCATGGATCGCTTCGCCTGCAGGAAGGCTTGGGTGCAAGCGCTCGCGGAAGCGGGCTTCCTCGTGAAAACAGAAGAAAAGATCATCCCCATCGGCAAGTGCTATCGCTGCGACACCGTTATAGAGCCCCTGCTTTCGGACCAGTGGTTCGTCCGCATGGATGCCTTGGCACAGCCCGCGATTGCGGCCGCGAAGGAGGGCCGCCTGACGCATGTGCCGGAGCACTTTGAGAAGATCTACCTGCACTGGCTCGCGGAACTGCGCGACTGGTGCGTTTCCAGACAGCTCTGGTGGGGCCACCGGATACCCGCCTGGTACTGCGACGCCTGCGGCGGGATCGCCGTCGCCGCCGAAGCCCCGCGCACCTGTCCGGAATGCGGCTCGGACGAGCTCAGGCAGGACGAGGACGTGCTCGACACCTGGTTCAGCTCCGCCCTGTGGCCCTTTTCGACGCTGGGCTGGCCGGAAAAGACGGAGGACCTCTCGTATTTCTATCCGACAAGCGTCCTCGTAACGGGCTACGACATCATATTCTTCTGGGTCGTGCGCATGGTGTTCTCCGGTTTGGAGGTCATGGGGGAGCTCCCCTTCCGGCATGTTTACGTGCACGGCCTCGTGCGCGACGGCGAAGGCCGCAAGATGAGCAAATCCCTCGGAAACGGCGTCGATCCGCTTGAGATCATCGAGCGCTACGGCGCGGACGCCCTGCGCTTCGCGCTGATTTCGGGGGTTTCCGCGGGCAGCGACATGCGCTTTCAGACGGAAAAGATAGAGAGCGCGCGCAATTTCGCGAACAAGCTGTGGAACGCCTCGCGCTTCGTGATCATGAACCTGCCCGCCGCGGACGGCGTCCTCACGCCCGTGCCCGGCGTCCCGCAGGGCGACGCGCGCGCGTCCCTCCCCGACGAGGACCAATGGATGCTGCGCAAGACGGCGGAGGCCGCCGCCGAGATCACGCGCAATATGGAGCGCTTCGAGCTGTCCGCGGCCGCGCAGAAGATATACGAGCTCATCTGGAGCGAATACTGCGACTGGTACATAGAGCTGGTCAAGGAGCGCCTCTACGGCTACGACGAGGCCGAAAAAGCGCGGGCGCGATCCGTGCTCGTCAAGGTGCTACGCGACATATTGAAGCTGCTGCATCCCTTCATGCCCTTCATCACGGAGGAGATCTGGGGCTTCCTGCCGCCCGAGGCCGGCGCGGAAGCCGCCGCCGCGCCGCCGTCCGTGCGGGACGGCGACGCGGCGCGCCCGCTGCTCATAAGCGCCGCCTGGCCCGAAGCGACGCCGCCGCCCGAGGACCTTCTCCCGGCCGCCGCGCGCATAGAACAGGCCAAGGAGCTCATACGGAGCATACGGAACATCCGGGCCGAAGCGGGCGCGGCGCCCGCAAAGCTCCTTCCCGCCGTGATCGTGGCCGCGCCCGAAAATCTGGAGGCCCTGCGGCGGGAGGAACGCCATCTGAAAAAAACGGCGGGCCTCGCCGCAATCGCATACGCCACGGACAAGGCGGGCGTCCCCCCGGAGAGCGCCTCCGCCGTGACGAGCGTGGCGGAGGTATTCATCCCTCTGGACGAGCTGATCGATTACAAGGCGGAATTCGAGCGGCTGAACAAGGAAAAGACCCGCGTGGCGGACGACATCGCGCGCATAGGCGCGAAGCTCGCGAACCCGGGCTTCACGGGCAAGGCCCCCGCCCGGCTCGTGAGCGCGGAGCGGGAAAGGCTCGCGGTCTGCGAGGAAACGGCCGCGAAGCTCGCCGCGCGCCTCGCCTTCGTGGAGAAGAAGCTTTCATGACGGAAAACCAAAACCCCATCGAGCTGATACACGGCTTTGAACGCTTCGGCAGCAAGCTCGGCCTTGAGCGCATCGGCGCCCTGCTGGATTTGCTCGGGAATCCGCAGGACCGCATGCGGATCATCCACGTGGCGGGCACGAACGGCAAGGGCTCCGTCTGCCGTTACATCTATTCCGTGCTGCTGCGGCACGGCCGCAAGGCGGGGCTTTACACCTCGCCCTTCGTCGTCGATTTCTTTGAGCGCATCGAGTTCGACGGGCGGCGCATCACGGAGGAAGAGTTTGCGGAATGCACGCGCGCGGTCATGGCGCGGATTGACGAGATGTCGGCCGCCGGCCTTGACTCCCCGACGGAATTCGAGGTGCTAACGGCCGTCGCCTTCCTGTATTTTTCCAAGAAGGAAACGGAATTCCTCGTGCTGGAGGTCGGCCTCGGCGGCAGGGGCGATTCCACGAACGTCGTCAAGCGCCCCGAGGTCTGCGTCATAAGCTCCGTATCGCTCGACCACACGGACAGGCTCGGAAACACGCTGCCCGAAATCGCGCGTGAAAAGGCCGGCATCATCAAGCCCGGCTGCCCCGTGATCGTAAACGTGGCGGATGAGGACGCGGCCAAGGTCATCGCGCGCGTGGCCTATGAAAAGCGCGCCCCCCTGATCGACGCGGGCAAGATCAAGGCGCGCGGCGTGCAAAAATCCACGCGGGGCTACAGCTTCAGCGCGAACATCTTCGGCAAATCCTACGGCGACATCCGCATATCGATGCCCGGCATGCACCAGGTGGAAAACGCGATATGCGCGCTGTGCGCGATTGAGCTGCTGCGCGAAAAAGCGCTGCTCACGACCGACGGCGCGCTGCTGCGCAAGGGGCTCGCGGAAGCCAAGCAACCGGGCCGCTTCGAGGTGCTGCCGGGCGAGCCGACCGTCGTCCTCGACGGCGCGCACAATCCGGCCGGCGCAGCGGCCATGGCCGAAACCGCGCGCGCGCTGTTTCCCGGCAAGCGGATACTGCTCGTCGCGGGCGTGCTGCGGGAAAAGGCGCTGTCCCCGATGATCGCGCAGTTTGACCGCGTCGCGGACGCCTACATCGCGACCGAACCGGACAACAAACGGCGTCTTTCGGCTGCGGAGCTTGGCAAGGAGATCGAGCGGACGGGGAAGCCCTGCGCGGTCATCGCCGATCCCGCGCGCGCGATAGAGGAAGCTTGGCGTCGCCGGGGGGATTTTGACGTGATCATCGTATCCGGTTCCTTGTATCTGCTCGGCGCCGTCAGAGGGGAGCTGTATGAAAAAACCGGCCAAGGTTCTGCTGTTCTATAACCCCTACGCGGGGAACGGCGTGTTTAAAAACAACCTCGACGCCATCCTGGAGCGCTTTCAGAAAAAGGGGATGCTCGTCATCCCAATCCGCGCGGATCGCAGCGAAAACCGCCTCGACGCCGTGCTCGAACACGTGCGCCCCGGCGAATACCGCAAATTCATCGCCGCCGGCGGGGATGGCACCGTCCATTCGATGGTCAACGCCATGATCAAACACGGGATCGACCTGCCGCTCGCGATATTCCCGGCGGGTACGGCCAACGACTTCGCGTCCTATCTGGATCTGCCGAACAGGCTCGACGATATGATGGAAATCGCGCTCGGGGAAAAATACACCGCGGCCGATGTCGGCGTCGCGGGCGGGCGCTGCTTCGTCAACGTGCTCGCCATGGGCATGCTTGCCGACATAAGCCAGAAGACGGACCCGAATCTGAAGAACACCTTGGGCGTGATTTCCTATTACCTCAAGGGCTTCAGCGAGCTTCCGAACCTGCGCCCCGTGTTCGTGCGGGTCAGCTGCGAGGCCTTCAATCTGGAGGCGAACATCTACTTCATGCTCGTTATGAACGGCCGCTCGGCGGGCGGCTTCAGGCGGCTCGCGCCGGACGCCGTGCTGAACGACGGACTTTTGGACGTGATCCTCTTCCGGGAGATGCCCATCATGGAGCTCGCGCCGCTTCTGATCGCCGTTATGACGGGACAGCATCCCGTCAACCGCAACGTGATCTCCTTCAAAACCGCCGCGCTGCGCATCGAGTCGGAACAGGCGATTGCGACGGACATGGACGGGGAGGCGGGCGACACGCTGCCCGTCGAGATATCGGTACTGCACAAGAGGCTGCGCGTGAATACGCGCAGGGACGATATGGAGGCTTCGATATGGTAGACACGGCCGGCGGGAAGCAAGACGGCCTCCGCGAGAACGGCGCGCCGTCCTCTGCGGTGGCGATCTTCGAAACGGAGGCCTACGACGCGCTTGTCGCGCTGTTCATTCGGAACGGATTGGAGTTTTCGGCGGAGGAAGCGGTTCCGACGGACCTCGTCAAGTGCTGGGAGGCCGCGGAGTTGCGCGTGAACGCGGACGCGGCGGGCGAGAGCGCCTCCCCCGCGCGGGACGGGCGGCGCATCGGCGGCTGCGTGCTGGCCTTGCGCGAGGGCGCCTTCATCATCGACGGCATAGCCGTGGAGCCGGAATACCGCGCGCACAGGCTGGGGATGAAGCTGCTGGAGCTTGCCGTGAACGAGGCGAAGGCCCGCGGCGGCCACGAGCTCTTCCTCGTCGCGCGGGCGCCCGAATTCTTCCGCAAGCGGGGCTTTGTCACCGTCCCGCGCGCGGGCGCGCCGACCTTCTTCGAGTGCTTTGACTGCCCGCAGTACAACGAGAGCTGCTTTCCCGAGGTGATGCGTCTGGACTTGCGCTGAGGCGCGCGCCGCCGTCCGTCTTGGTTCGTCAAAACCTTCGCTTTCCATTTTTACACGTTTCGGAGAAAAAAACGGCGAGAGTTGCAAAATTGTTACTCTCGCCGCGAATTTTTTTACAGGGTACTATTCAATTTTGGCTCCGTCAAAATTTGAGCGCGGAGCGCACTCAAATTGTTGAACGGATGTTTTGAGGGGACAAGGGCTTCGCCTGTTTTGCGCGGCTTCAGCCGCAATGCAAAACAGGACAGCGAAGCACCCGTTCGCTGCGCTCCGGGCATAAACGAACGAAGAGAGCGGAGGAGTGAGGCGAAGCCGAAC
>JAITLA010000030.1 GCA_031278145.1 Eubacteriales Family XIII. Incertae Sedis bacterium | reverse complement strand
CAGGATCCGCCCGCCCCGGGCCAGCACGGCGTCCGCGATCCTGCCCACGCAGGCGTCCACGGCCTCCACGGCCTTGGTCGCGGCGGCCATGACGCCGGTGTGCCCCACCATGTCGCAGTTGGCGAAGTTCAGGACAATCAGGTCGTATTTGTCGCTCTTGACGCGCGCAAGCGTTTCGTCCGTCACGAGATAGGCGCTCATTTCCGGCTTCAGATCGTAGGTCGCGACCTTGGGCGAATCGATGAGCGCGCGGTCTTCGCCCGCGTTCGGTTGTTCGACGCCTCCATTGAAGAAGAAGGTGACGTGCGCGTATTTTTCCGTTTCGGCGATGCGCAGCTGCGACAGACCGAGGCCCGCGATGTACGCTCCGAGCGTGTTTTTGAGGGTCTGCGGCGGATAGGCCACCTCGACGTTCGGCATCGCGGCGTCGTAGCTCGTCATCGTGACGAAGAGGAGCGAGGCGTAGGTTTTTTTGCGCGGAAAGCCGTCGAAGCGCGGATCGACGAAGCAGCGCGTGATCTCGCGGGCGCGGTCCGGGCGGAAGTTGAAGAATACGACGGAGTCACCGTCCTCTATGACGACGGGTTTTTCGCCGGGCGCGCGGATGTTGCGCGGCTTCACGAATTCATCGCTCTCGCCGGCCTCGTAGGCCGCCTTGATCGCGGCGGCCGCGCTCTCGGCCGGTATGCCGGTCCCGAGGCTGATCGCGTCGTAGGCCTCTCTGACGCGATCCCAGCGCTTGTCCCTGTCCATCGCGTAGTAGCGCCCCGAGAGCAGGACGATGCGGCCGGCGCCGCTGCGCGCGATCTCTTCTTCGAGCGCCGCGAGGAAGGCGGCGGCGGAGTGCGGCGGTGTGTCGCGGCCGTCCAAAAATGCGTGGATGTACACCCGTTCGAGCCCTTTTCGCTTCGCGAGCGCGAGCAGCGCGTAGAGGTGGGTGTTGTGGCTGTGTACGCCGCCGTCCGACACGAGGCCGATCAGGTGCAGCGCGCCGCCGTTTCGCAAGGCTCTGTCCGCGGCGCGGTTCAGCACGGGGTTCTCAAAGAAGTCGCCCTCGCGGATCGCCTTTGAGATGCGCGTGTATTCTTGGTATACGGTGCGGCCCGCGCCGATGTTCAGGTGGCCGACCTCGGAATTGCCCATCTGCCCCTCGGGCAGGCCCACGGCTTCGCCGCTCGCGCCGATGGACGTATGCGGGTATTCGCGGAATATCCTATCGAGGTTCGGCTTTCGCGCGGCGGCAATCGCGTTTCCGCGCGCCTCGTCCGACAGGCCGAAGCCGTCCAGTATCATCAGCATGGTGGGTCTGTGTTTGATCGTCATTTCTTGCTCCTTTTTTTGTCGTGTCGTACAGCCAAAATCCGTGAAAGAGCGTCTTTCTTGCGCTTTGGCCCTCGTGCCCGCTCCGCCGGAATGCGCGATCCTCGCCCACGCGGCGGAACACTATTCAGTATACCGGATTTTTCGCCCGGCCGCCACGGTGGTTTTTCTTCGCCCGCCGGCGAATTGTATACCCTTGAACGGCAACCGCGGACCCTGTATGTAAAAAATAGGGGGCGAGGCAAGATATTGACATAGACCGTTTTTCGTTATATACTATCCTCAAGCGGTAGGAATATATGCATTTTTTGTGTGTTGTTGAACGACGGCACCGGTCCCCCGCCTCTACAGGGGGTCACTGAAAAAGTCGGCATTGGGCGCAGAACACATGGGGACGGTTCATTTGAGAACACATGGGGACGGTTCTTTTGTGTAACACATACAATGTTGGAATTGCGCGATTTACCGGCACGGGCCACAGTGCCAAACCTGCCCAAAACACAAAAGAACCGTCCCCGTGTGTACGTTTATGCCCGGAGCGCAGCGAAGTGAGCCTCGGGCGAACGGAGGAATGAGGCGAAGCCGAATGTTGGACGGAGCCAAAATTGAATAGTAACCCTGAGATTCTCCAAACGATCACTTGCCGCGAAATAATAGTATCGCGACGGTTTTTTTTTTGATATAATAACCGGGGACCGGCATTATATCGAATCGAAAAGGATTGCTGCAAGCATGCGCAAAAAAACATTCCTGACAGGCGCCGCCGTGCTCGGCGCGGCGGGCCTGCTCGTACAGATGATGGGTGCGGTGTTTCGCATCCCCCTCGCGAATATCATCGGCGAGGTGGGCATGGGCTATTACCAGACCGCCTATCCCGTCTATATATTCCTGCTCGTGTTTTCGACGAACGGCGCGCCCGCGGCCATATCGAAGATGACCTCGGAGCGCATCGCCGCCGGCCGGCGCGCGGAGGCGCATCGCGTGTTTCGGCTGGCCTTTGTCGTCATGCTCGCGTTCGGGCTTGTCGCCGCCCTCGGCGTGGCCGCCTTCGCGGAGCCGCTCGCGCGCTTTGTGCGGAGCGAGGGTTCGTATTTCTCCCTGCTCGCGATTGCGCCCTCCCTGCTGTTCGTGCCGCTTATGTCCGTGTTCCGCGGGTATTTTCAGGGCATGCAGGAGATGCGGCCGACGGCTGTGTCGCAGCTTGCGGAGCAGCTCATACGCGTGATCGTCGGGCTCAGCCTCGCCGTGTTTTTCGTTTCCGACAGTCTGGAGCTGGCCTCGGCCGGCGCTTGCTTCGGCGCGAGCGTCGGACCCGTGGCGGGGATACTGATCCTGCTCGCCGTCTACGCGCGGCAGAGGCGCCGGGACGGAGGACTTTCGGCCCGAGATGCTTCCGCGCGGGACGGGGGCGGCGAACGCGCGGGCAGGCTGCTGAAAACCCTGGTCGTGCTGACCGTTCCCACGACGATAGGCGTTTCCATATTGCCGATCATGAATGTGGTCGATATGCTGCTCTGCCGCATACGGCTGATGGACGCGGGCTTCGGCGCGCGCGAGGCGGAGGGCCTTTACGGCCTGATGACGGGCTTCGCGGCGCCCATCATCAACATCCCGATGGCCCTCGCTCTCAGCATCGCGCTGAGCATGGTGCCCGCCGTGGCGGCCGCCTGCGGCGCGGGGGATTCCGATTTCCTCGACACGAACATCCGCATGGGTCTGCGGACGGCCATGCTCATAGGCGTGCCCTGCGGTTTCGGCCTCATGATACTCGCCGCGCCGATACTCAGGCTCATATACCCCGCGCAGGCCGTCGCCGCCTCCGCCGCTCCCTGCCTCGCGATACTCGGCGCGGGCGTCGTGTTCCTCTGCGTGGCGCAGGCCATGGCGGGTATACTGCAAGGACTTGGGCGCGCCTCGCTCCCCGTCGTCGCGCTGCTCGCGGGGCTCCTTGTCAAGCTCGCGCTGACCTACGCGCTGACGGCCCTGCCCGCGCTGCACATAAACGGCGCCGCCATCGGCAGCACGGCCGGATACATCGTGATCGGCGTCATGAATCTGATCTTCGTCAAGCGGTCGGCGCGCGTCCGCTTCGATGTTTCGCTTTCGGTCATGAAACCGCTGGCCTCGGGCATCCTGATGTGCGCGGTTACGGCGCTCGTCTATTTCGCCTGCAAGTCTTTCCTGTCGGGCGGCCTTTCCGCGCTCATAGCCGTCTGCGCCGCGGCAGCCTCCTATGTCCCGGCCGTCCTGAAATCCGGCGCCGTGCTGCCGCGGGAGATCGAGCTGTTGCCGAAGGGGAAGACGCTGGTGGCTCTGTTACGGAGGCTCCGCCTGCTGTGAATTTCGCGATGGGACGAGGGACAAGGCTTTGGATTGGAACGAAGAACAACAGACAGCCATAAAGTCCGACAAGAAGCGCATTCTCGTGTCTGCGGCGGCGGGCTCGGGCAAGACCGCCGTGCTCGTCGCGCGCATCGGGCGGCTTGTCCTGCAAGAGGGCGTGCCCCTTTCCGCCATGCTGATCGTCACCTTCACGAACGCGGCGGCGGCGGAGATGCGCCAAAAGATCGTGCGGTTTTTGACGGACGCGCTCGCGCGGAGGGACGATCCCTTTCTGCGCAGGCAGCTTTCCGAGATATACGGCGCGCAGATCAGCACCTTCCACGCCTTTGCCTTGGCGGTGATCCGCGAATACCATTTCAAGATCGGGCTTGCGCCGGATCTGCGCATCTGCGATGAAGCGCGCCGGATCATCCTCAGAAACGAGGCTGCGGAGGAGCTGTTCGCGCGCCGTTTCACGGAGGATTACGAGGCCTTCACGGATTTTCTGCGGCATTACGCCGGGGAGAAGAACGAGGAAAGCCTGCGGGAGGATATGCTGTTTTCGGTGTACGACGCGATCCGCGTCAGGCCGGATTCCTTTGATTGGCTGCGCGAAAGGGTTGCCTTCCTCGCGAAGCCGGCGCGGGACATGCTTGCGGACGGCGTGGCGGAGGCCATCGCGACGGACGTCGCGCGGGCGCTCGCGAAGGCGCTCGCCCTCTGCCGCGAGGCGCGCCCGCTCCTGGAACGGGCCGGGGCGCTCGCGTATCTGCCCCTCTGCGACGCGGACGCGGACGGGCTTTGCGCGCTGCTCGCGGCGGCGAAGGATCTGCAAGGCGCGTTCCGGGCAATCCCGCGGACGGCGGAGGGGCCGGACGGCGCCGCCTCTGCGGCGCGGACGGATGATCTGCAGGCGCTCCTGTTCGCGATAGCGGATTTCAAATTCGCGCGCTTCTTCGTTTCGAACAAGGCGGAAAAGGAAAAATACAGAGCGGTCGAGGCGGCGGTGACGCGCCTTCGCGACGGGGCGAAGCGCGCGCTGCGCGCGGACGCGGCGGAACGCTACTGCGTGCGGCCCCTGTCGGACTATGTCGCCGAGATCAACGATACCGCGCCTTACGCCGCCTATCTCTTCGGGCTGATCACGGATTTCCACGCGATCTTCACGCGCAAAAAGTCGGAACACGGGCTCATGGACTTCGCCGACGCGGAGCATTACGCCCTTGCGATACTCGAGGACGCGGAGGTCGCGGAGGCGTATCGGAAGCGTTTCAGCCATATATTCATCGACGAATATCAAGACAGCAATTTCATGCAGGAAACGCTGATAAGCAGGATCAACGAGGGCAACAGCCTGTTCATGGTCGGCGACGTGAAGCAGAGCATCTACAAGTTTCGGCTCGCGGAGCCGGAGCTTTTCATGCGAAAATACGAGGAATACGGGCGCGGCGAGGATTCCGCGCGCCTGCGTTTGGATCTGAACCTGAATTATCGCAGCAAGGCCCCCGTCATCGACGCGATCAACGGGGTGTTCAGCCGCATCATGACGCCCGACACGGCGGGCTTGGCCTACGATGAAAACGCGGCCCTGCGCAAGGGGCTCTCGTTTGAGGGCGAGGCGGATTGGAACAGGGAGGCCCTGCTCTTCGTGCTCGACGACGACGCGCCTCGGGACGGCGACGGCGATGGCGACGGGGAAGCCGCGCGGGACGGGGCCGACGACGCGTGGGGGAGCGCCGGCGGCGCGGACGAGGAAACGCGCGTCATCCGGGAGCTGCAACAGACGGAGAAGGAGGCGCTTGCCGCCCTTGCAATCGTCAAGGAGGAACTGCGCGGGCCGGACGGCGCGGGGCGGCTGTTCTTCGACGGCAAGACCGGCGCGGCGCGGGTCCTGACGCTGCGCGATATCGTGATCCTGATGCGCGGGGCGCGGAACAGGGCGGACGTGTTCCGGCGGGTGTTTGCCGAGAACGGCTTGCCGGCCTTCACGGACACGGGCGTCGGCTATTTTGACACGGTGGAGATCGAAACCTTCATGAATCTGCTGCGCGTCATAGACAACAGGCGGCGGGACATCCCTCTGCTCTCCGTCATGTACGCGCCGATCTTCGGCTTCACGACGGAGGAATTGATGGATATCAGGCTGGCCGCGCCGCGCGCCGCCTATTGCGACGCGCTGTTTTTCTGCGCGGAGGCCGCGCCCCACACCGCCGCCGCGGGCGCCGGCCCCGGCGCGGGGGTGTCCGCGCCGCTGCGCGAGAAGATCCGCGCCATGCTCGCGCGGCTGGCCGCGTGGCGCGAAAACGCCGTCTTTATGCCTCTGGACGCGTTTGTGTGGGCGCTTTTGCGGGAGAGCGGCTACTATACCTTTGCTGGCGCGCTGCCTCTCGGCGCGCAGCGTCAGGCCAACCTGCGGGCCTTGGCGGACAAGGCTCTGGATTTTCGGAACATGCACATGAAGGGCCTCGCCGATTTCATCGGCTACGTCGAACACATCAGGCGAAGGGTGGACGTGGGACAGGCGCGGCTCATCGGCGAGAGCGAGGACGTGCTGCGCATCATGACCGTTCACAAGAGCAAGGGGCTCGAGTTTCCCGTCGTCCTCGTCGCGGGCCTCGGCAGGCGCTTCGTTTCGGAGCCTGCGGGGGTGGTCAGCGTACACAAGGATATCGGAATCGCGCTGCGCCGCACGGACCCCGCGACGGGCCTTTACAAGCATACGCTGCTGCAGAGCGTGATCGGGCGCAGGAAGGCGGCGGAGGACTTCGCGGAGGAGATCCGCATCCTGTACGTCGCGTTCACGCGGGCCATGGACAGGCTGATCCTGCTCGGAACCGCAAAGGGCGGCCTCGCGGGTCTGCGGGAGCACGGCGCCGCGTCGGACGGGCGCTCCCAGCTCGCGCTCGTCGCGCGGGCGGCGGAGGCGGCGGGCTTTCACGTCCGCGAGCGGGCCGCGCCGGCCGCCGCCGCGTCGCGGCCGCAGGGGCGCGCCCTCGATGCGGGGGTATTCCCGGCCGCGTCCGCGGAATGCGATCCCGAAACGGCGCTCGAGGCGGAACGGCGTCTTGGGTTTTCCTACCCGCATGGGCGGGCGGCCTCTTTGCGATCCAAGTACGCGGTCACGGAGCTGGCGGGGCTCTCCGCGGCGCGGGCGGAGGAACCCTTCGCCGCCGCCGCGCCGCGCTTTCTGTCCGGGGATCGCGCGCCGAGCGCCGCAGAGAGGGGCAGCATCCTGCATCGAGCGCTCGAACGCCTGGATTTTCGCGTCGTGCGGGAGGGCCTCGCGCGTGGCGGCCTCGAGGACGCCTTGCGGGATTTGGTCGCGCGCGGCTTGCTTACGCCCGAGGAGTGCTTGGCCGCAGACACGGGACGGCTCAGAAATTTTCTCGAATCCGATATCTGCCGGCGCGCCGCGGCATCGCCGGAGCTCTACAAGGAAACGCCCTTCGTCATCAGAAGGGAGCTCGAAGGGGAGGAAATCCTCGTGCAGGGCGTAATCGACTGCTGGTTTGTCGAGGACGGCCTGCCCGTCCTTCTCGATTACAAATCCGGCGGGTCCTTCGCATACGGGGCGGGCGCGCGCGAGGAAGCGCTGCGTCGCCTCGTGGAACGCTACCGCCCCCAGCTCGCCGTCTACGCGGAGGCCATCGAAAGCATCCGAGGCACGCGCGTTTCCGAGGCCAACCTGTTCCTGCTCGGGGAGGGCTTGTGCCTGCGTGTGGAGCTTGCGTAATCGAACGCGCTCTGCATCCGGAATACCGTCCGAGCTTCGAACGGTATAGCGGCGATATCTGAATTTTTACGACACAACATCGTCGAGAGCGAGGTACGAAATGTCGTCTGAGAAGCCGTCCTCGTATACGCTCCTTTCCGGCACGGATTGTCACCGCACGGACGGCGCGCGCCTCCCGGAGATCGACATCGAAGAGCGGGAAGCCTTGAAAAAGCAGAGTTTTCTGACTTTATTTTCTTGCCGTTTTCTTGTTGAC
>JAITLA010000269.1 GCA_031278145.1 Eubacteriales Family XIII. Incertae Sedis bacterium | reverse complement strand
AGGCATCGCAAAGACCTGCGATTACGATTTCAGCATCACAAGCAAGATCTCCGAAGGCGATCCGGTCTGCCGGCTTGCGTTCACCCACAGGAAATGAAAAAAGCGCCCGGCTCTATAGGCGGTGCGTTTCCATTTCAATTTTGGCTCCGTCCAAAATTGAACAGCTATTTTCTTTTTTACGCATCGCTTGCGGAATTTGCTTAAGTTGATGATGTCAGCTTCAAGCGGTGGTTTGCTATTGGCCCTAACAAGGGCCACATACCGGCGCGCCTGAAAGGCGGGTGTTGCAAGCCGCCACTACCGGCTGCCTCTACAATCACGCTCCGTGGAATGCCAAGCCCAAGGCCCGAAATACCGCGTGTGTTTTTCCCCGGGTTGTGTTATCATAAATACACCGAAGCCACGCGAACGGATATCGCGTACACAAAAAGGGGGCAGAGCATGCGCAGACTTAACATCGGCTTCACCGCGGACACGGTGGATCTGTTCACGACGGCGCGCGCGAAGGTCGATCTGGCTCTTTCGGATTTGACCGACGTCGCCGCCGCCGTCGTTTCTCACAAGGACGGGAGCGTCATACGGAGGATCATCGATTCCCGGATGGGCATCCCCATCTTCGTTTTCCTCACGGACGAGGGCGAAGCGGACGCGGACCTCCGCGAAAACGCCTTTCGCATCGTGAAGGCGGCGCAGGGGCCGCGGGACTTGTTGGATCGCGATATCGAGAACGCGGCGCTGCAATACGAAACGCGCATGCTGCCGCCCTTCTTCGAGGCGCTGAACGATTACATAGAACTGAAAAACCTGCCTTTCGACTGTCCGGGGCATCAGGGCGGCGCCTACTTCCTGAAGCATCCGGCGGGAAAATACTTCTATGATTTCTTCGGTGAGATGATCTTCAGGGCGGACATCTGCAACGCGGACGTCGCGATGGGCGACCTCCTGATACACGAGGGGCCCGCCAGCGAGGCGACGCGGAACGCGGCGAAGGTATTCAACGCGGACACGACCTATTTCGTGCTGAACGGAACGAGCGCGTCCAACGGCGTTTCGGCCTGCGCGGCGGTCACGCCGGGCGATCTCGTGCTCTTCGACAGAAACAACCACAAATCCGTCTACGACGCCGCCTTGGTGAAGGCCGGCGGCATCCCGCTCTATCTGGAAACCGCGCGGAATCCGCTCGGCTTCATCGGCGGCATAGACGAGCGCTGCTTCGACGAGGCCTACCTGCGGGAACGCATCCGAAGGCTCAAGCCCGAAAAGGCCGACGCAGAGCGGCCGTTCCGCCTCGCCGCGATACAGCTCGGGACCTACGACGGCTGCATCTACAGCGCGCGCTATATCCTCGACCGGATCGGCCACCTGTGCGATTACATCCTCTTCGATTCGGCTTGGGTGGGCTACGAGCAGTTCATTCCCATGATGCGGGACTGCTCGCCGCTGCTGCTCGAGCTCGGCCCGGAGGACCCCGGCATCCTCGTCACGCAGTCCGTGCACAAGCAGCAGGCGGGATTTTCGCAAGCCTCCTACATACACAAGAAGGACGATCACATCCGCGGGCAGAAGCGCTATGTGGATCACAAGCGCTTCAACAGCTCCTACAGGCTCTACGCGACCACCAGCCCCTTCTATCCCCTCTACGCCTCGCTCGACGTCAACGCGCGGGTGCAGGACCGCGCGCTGGGCCGGAAGCTGTGGGCGGACTGCGTCAAGACGGGCATAGAAGCGCGGAAGGCCATCCTGCGGGAATGCAGCCTGCTGAAGCCCTTCATACCGCCGACCGTGGACGGGCGGCCTTGGGAAGCCCACGATACCGACGCGATTGCGGAGAACATCGATTTCTTCCGGTTTCGACCCGGGGAACGCTGGCATTCCTTCGAGGGCTACGGGGAGGGGCAGTATTTCGTCGACCCCAACAAGCTCATGCTGACGACGCCGGGCATCGACATGGAAACGGGAGAATACGAGGATTTTGGCATCCCCGCCGTGATCCTGGCGAATTTTCTGCGGGACAATCGCATCATTCCGGAAAAGTGCGATTTCAACTCCATCCTCTTCCTCATGACGCCGGCGGAATCGACCGAAAAGATGGACGCGCTCACGGCACAGCTCGTCCGGTTTGAAAGGCTGATCAAGGAGGACGCTTCCCTCGAGGAGGCGGCGCCGTATTTTTACAACAAACACATCGAACGCTACAGGGGCTACAGCATCGGCGCGCTCTGCCGTGAGCTGCACGATTTCTACAGGCGGCACGACGCCAAGACCCTGCAGAAAAGGCTGTTTCGGGAAGCGACCCTCCCCGAACGGCATTGCTCCGCCATGGAAGCGAACCACGCGCTCGTCCGCAACGACGCGAAGCTCGTCCGGATCGAGGACATACGCGGCGCGGTCGCGCTGGAGGGCGCGCTTCCGTACCCGCCGGGGATCTACTGCGTCGCGCCGGGCGAGCGGTGGAGCGAAACGGCCGTGCGGTATTTCCTCGTGCTGCAGGACGGCATCAACCTGTTTCCGGGTTTTTCGCCGGAGATACACGGCGTCTACATCGAGCAGGAGAACGGGCGAAGCGTGGCCTACGGATACGTGCTGGACGAGGGCTAAAGCGCGGCGCGCGGGTGTGGGCCGGGCGAGAATCAAAGCGCGGCGCGCGGCCTCCCGCCGGCGCTCAGCCGCCGTCCTCCACCATGTACAGCTGCCCCGTCACGGGATCCCGATACACGACGCCCAGCTTTTCGTATGCCGTATCGTCGTCGAGCGCGGTGCCCGCGCCGCCGGAAACGTCCGTAAGCTGCGTCATCTCCTCGCCGCGCGTTTCGCTTTCCGCGTTCTTCGCCGCGATGTCCACGTTCCAGTTGATGACCAGCGCGAGCATCAGCCCGCAGGCGAACACGAGCATCACGTCCACGAGGTTTGCGAGGTCCTCCAGCGGATTCGCGGGCGCGCGCGCAAACGCGTCGCCGCCGCCGAAGCGGTTCGGACTAAAGCGCCTTTTCATTCTCGATCTCCAGAACGCATTCCGCCGCCATCTCCAGCGAGGCCATGTACGACGCGTACCAGCGTTTTCGCACGGCGGAAATGACGAAGGCGAGGGCCGCCGCAATCAGGCCCGCTATCGTCGTGTCGAAGGCCGTGAGCAAGGACAGCGAGAGCGTGTAGGTGTCGCCGCGCCCGAGCGCGATGATGCCGGGGCCGAGGGGAATCAGCGTGCCCAGCAGTCCGAACAGCGGGCCGAGCCGCGCGATCAGATCGCTGACGCGCACAATGCCCTCGCAGCGCGCGCGCTCCGCGGCCACAAGACGCACGGCAAGCGATTCGCGCATGGCGGGGAAGAGAGCGGGATGCCGCGTCAATTCCGTCAGCACGCGCCTTTGGCGCGCGGGCAGGCCGCTGTCTTCAATCGCCGCTTCCGTCGCGCCGCTTTCCCGTAGCGCGTCCGCGAACGCGGGCAGCTTTGCGCGCAGGTAGGCGCGCTCCGTGAAGGCCTCGACGACGAGCGAGCCGAGCAGAAACAGCGCCGCCGCCATGAGCAGCAGCAGTATCGCGATCACGGGCGTCTGGAGCGCGGCCGCGACGGCGCGCAGTATGTGACTGAGATTTTCGCTTATTGGCATCCTTTCCTCCGTTGCGGCCCATCGGCCGACGCAAACAAAACAATATGGGACTTCCCCGCTCCGCGCGCCGCAAGGCGAAGCCCCGCCTTGAAGCGCGCGAACTTCGTCGCGCCACCGAGCGCAAACAAGGCGCACGCGACGGCGGCGGCCGCGGGCAACAGGGGATTCTCCTCGGGTATGATCGGTAGCTCCACGGCGTTCTCCCCCAGTTCCTCTTCCCGGCTGTTCTGCACGCCGCCCACGTCGTCCTCGGACGCGACCTCCGGCGGAGGCAGGATCGACAGCTCTCTGCCGATCATAAGCGGCGCGTCCGCCGCCTCGGCTTCCTCCGCCGCGGCGGGGGGCGCTTCCTCCGCGCCGGAAGCCCCACCGCCCGGCTTGCCGTTTATGAGGACGGACGCGCTCGCGCCGCCGAAGCGCGCCGTGACGGTCGCTGTTCCCTCTCCGTGCACCGCAATCTCGCCGCTCGCATCGACGGTCGCCACGCTTTCGTCGCTCGAGGACCAGAGGATCTCCGCGTTTGCCGCGATTACGGGATCGGTGTCGGAGAGGGAGGCCTCGCTGCGAAACCTGCTGCCGACCTCCAGATCCAGAACGCTCGCGTCCATCGTGAGCGTCGGCGCGCCGCCGAGCGTGACCTCTATCGAATGCACCCACTTCGCGCTGCTCGAGGCCGTGCGCGTATGCGCGTCCGTCTGTCCAAACACCAAGCGGAAGCGCGTATGCGCGTTCAGACGCAGGTAGTCCGAGCCGAAGGAAGCGCCCGCGAGCACGCGGTTCCAGTCGTCGGCGAGCGCAAGGACCGTCGGGACGCGCGCGGCGTCCGCCGTCGCGTAGGCGTTGCCCGCGCCCGTATCGTAGTCAAAATTGTCGGGCAGACTGTAGTAACGGTAGCGCGGCGTGTCGAGCAGGAAGCTCTTCGTCAGCGAGGTGTAGTAGGCGCCCTGCTTGTCGTTTGTCCAGAAATTGAAGCTTTGGATGCTTCCGAGGTCTATCCCGGCGACGTCCATGAGCTCCGCGAGCGGCACGCCCGCGACGTGATCGATCACCACCGAGGGCATATTGTCGATCAGCGTGTAGTCCTCGTACACGACGTCCATCGCCCACAGCGCTTCGAGCGAGAACACCGCCTTCTCGTAGTAAGGCCCGCC
>JAITLA010000258.1 GCA_031278145.1 Eubacteriales Family XIII. Incertae Sedis bacterium | reverse complement strand
GGCGCGGAGGCGTCCCCGCCCTTGTCGATCCCGGCGTTTCCGCCGGAAAAGTCGCGGCCGTCCACGGTCACGTTGCCGAGCAACACGTCAAGATCGAGGCGGTATTTCGATTTGGGCAGGTCGGTCCGAACGGACACGTCCCCCATATCGGCCGAGATATCCACATCGCCGCGCAGACTGCCCTCCACGTCCACCTCGCCCATGCGGAGGCTGCCGCGCAGCGCGCCGCAATCGAAATCCTTCGCCTTAAGGCTGCCCGCGTCCATCTCCACTTCCGCGTCGCCCGCGCGCGTGTCCTTAATCTCGCATTTGCCCGCGTTCAGGCTGACGCGCAGCTTGTCTATCTCCGAATTCTCTATCTCCAGATTGCCTGCGGCGCAGACCACCGACAGGGAGGCCGCAGCGAGGTCGAGGACATTCACGTCACCCGCGGCGGCTTCTACGCTTATGTCCGCAAGACGCGCGCCGTCCGGATAGGTGATCTCGATCACGGCGCCGTCCCAATCGTTGTGAATAACTTGGAAGGGCAGGATGGGCAGCCGGCTCGCAAAGAAGCCCTTTTGCCTCTGCCGCAGCGCGTCCCCGTTCTCGCGCACCGTCAGAACGCCGTCCTCCGCGTGTATATACGGCGTTTCCCGCTCGGGGCCGCTTTTGAGCTTTATGCCGTAGGCGTCCCCCTCCCGCAGCGTGATGGCGTAGGCGGTTACGTCGATGTCGATGGTGTCAAAATCGTCGAGCCGCCGCGAAACGGTTTCCGGCGCGCTCCAAGCGCCGCGCGCGTCGTCGCTGACGTAGAAGCCCTGCGATCCGAAGTGGACGCTCCTGAAGCCTCCGAGCGCCAAGCCCACCGCGGACAGGATCACGCCCGCCGCGATCATGGCCGTCGCGACGGCCACGATGGTCTTTGTGTATTTATTCATTTTCTCCGACACCCGCCTTTCTTTCATGCCTCTCGCGGCCCCTGACGCGAATGGCGTTCAGAAGGCGCGCGACACCGCCCGCAAGGCCGCGCGCCGCCGCGAGCATGAGGATGCAGAGCAGCAACGCGACGCCCGCGGCGGCCAAACCGCCTCCCATGTAGAACAGACCCGTCGGCACGCTGGCGAACAGCACGCCCACGCCCGCGATGAACGAGAACACGCCGGCGGCGATGACCGCGACGAAGGCCGCCGCCAGCGAAACCACGATTAAGAAAGCCGCCAGCAACAGGCCGATGCCCAAGGCGAATACCGCAAACACAATCGGCAGCGCAATCGGCAGCGCGAGTATGCCGAGTATCACGAACCATATGGTGGACATCCCCTTCTTCACGGACGGCGCTTCCGCATCGCCCATGCCCTTCACCGCCGCATCCGCCTTGATCTGCGCCGCCACGCGCACGGGGGAACCGAGCTCCGCGATCACGCGGGCCTCGTTCTCAGGACCGGCCTCGTCGAAGTATTCATTGTAATATGCGAGGGCCTCCTCGCGCTCGCGGTCGTCGATGCGGGCCAACTGCCGTTCGAGTTCCGCCATGAATTCCTTTCTATTCATTCAAACCACCTCCGAACAACAGCTTGTCCACATTGTTTCTGTACGTTTTCCAATCGCGCCTGTAGATTTCCGTCTGCCCGCCGCCCTTTTCGGTTATCGCGTAATAGCGCCTGTTGCGCCCCTGCCACGGCCGGTCATAGGTGGTGAGGCATCCGTCCCGCTGCAAACGCTTCAGCACGGGGTACAGGGTGGATTCCGAAATGCCCAGCACCTCCTTCAGCGTCTGCGTCAGTACATAGCCATAGGTGTCCTCGCGCTGCAACACGGACAGGACACACGCGTCCAGCAGGGCCGCGCCTACCTGAAAACCCATACGGTTTCTCCTTTCAATCTCTGTGGTTCTTCGTGCTTGCGTATCCGATCCTTGCAATCCCGCAATCCGTCCCCTCCTATCCTCATACAAATATATAATATTATTTTGCTATTCATATTATAGTTCATATAATATTATTTGTCAACTGTGATTTCGAAAAAATTTCGCGGCGCTTGATCACGGTTCTCGCGTGTCCCCCGGCACGGCATTTTATTTTGGTGGATAGACCGGTAATAATTTAGAGGTTGTATTAATAATAATTTACGGGTTAAAATTATTATAATTTAGCGGTTAAAATTGTTGCAATCCGGAGGTTGGCATGGTATACTTGCTGTGAGATACGCTGTGGCCCACGCGTTTACGGAGGAAGGGGAGGTGAAAAAGCCTTGGGGTATCGAGAAAGGTTTGCCGACCGGGCGCTTGTCGAACGTCTGCACGGCGCAGGCGCGGTACTCATAGAGGGTGCCAAGGGCTGCGGCAAGACGGAAACCGCGTCGCGGGCGGCGGCGAGCGTCGCGCGCTTCGACGCGGACGAGCAGGTGAAGCTGAAGATGGAGATCGACCCGAGGCTCGTGCTGTTCGGCGCCGTTCCGCGCCTGTTCGACGAATGGCAGGAATATCCGCAGATATGGAATTATGTGCGGCGCGCGGTGGACGAACGCAAGCTGAAGGGTCAATTTATCCTCACGGGTTCGGCGACGCCGGACGACGGGGTGCGGCGGCACTCCGGCGCGGGAAGGTTTTCGATTGTCAGGATGCGCCCCATGTCTTTCCATGAAAAAGGCTGGTCAACCGGCGAGGTGAGCCTCAAGGCCTTGCTGCGCGGTGAGGCTCCGGCCTCAGAGCCCGCGGACTTTGACATCGGCGCGCTTGCCGAAAAGATCACGCTGGGCGGCTGGCCGGGCCTGATCGGAGAGAGTGCCGCGAACGGCCTGCGCTTCGTCTGCGACTATGTTGACCTGATCGCCGAGGTGGATTTGAGCCGCGTGTCGGAAAAACGGCGCGACCCGTACAAGGTGCGGCGCCTACTCAGGTCGCTCGCGCGGAACATCTCCACCGAGGCGACCGTCACCGCGCTCGCGCGGGATGTCGGCGGCAGCGACGACGCCATGGACGACGGAACCGTCGCGGAATACCTCGCCGCGCTCGAGCGTCTTATGGCGGTCGAAAACCTGCCCGCGTGGAACACGCACATCCGCTCGGCGGATATGCTGCGCAAGTCCCCCAAGCGCCATTTTGCGGACCCGTCCTTGGCCGTCGGCGCGCTGGGCCTGTCCGTCGATAAGCTGACGGCGGATCTGCGCTATCTCGGCCTGCTGTTTGAATCCCTCGTCATACGGGATTTGCGGATCTACGCGGACGCGAGCGGCGGCAAGCTGTTCCATTACCGCGATTCGCGCGGGCTGGAGATAGACGCCGTCGTCGAATACGCCGACGGGACCTGGGGCGCGTTTGAGATCAAGCTCGGCATGGGGGCCGCGGGCGACGCGGCAAACAATCTCCTGAAGCTCGCCGCCAAGATCGACACGGACAGAACGAAAGCGCCGGCCGCGCTGACCGTGATCACGGGCAACGGCTTCGCGTACCGCAGGCCGGACGGCGTTAATGTCGTGCCGCTGTCCGCACTTACCGTATAAAAATGTTACCACGCACCCACTCCAATCAAAACAATTCGATAATTTTTTATCGAATTTCGATAAAATGTTATTGACTTTCAATATCACCTGTTATACAATGGCTCCGTGATTCGACGTTCGGCAAGCGCAAAAGGAAAGCGTGAAAGGAATGAAATGCGATGTGGAACTCTATGCGGTCCGTGAAACTGTCCC
The DNA here is from genome assembly GCA_031278145.1 of Eubacteriales Family XIII. Incertae Sedis bacterium. The sequence goes on along the minus strand of JAITLA010000258.1, from coordinate 953 downwards.
TCGTCTGTACGCGCCTGGTCATCCTGGCGGTCGCGGCCTCGGCCGCAGGCGTCACCACGCGCGCGGGGCATTCCCTCCTGCTCCGCGCCTTCGGCGAGAGCCTCACCTACGGCGACGCCACGGGAATCTTGATCCCGGGCCTGTACTACGCGTGCTGCGTTCCGGCCCTCGTCGCGCTCTTCCTTCTGGACCGCCTCTTGCGGAACATCAAAGGCGGCTTGGTGTTCACGGAGGGGAATGTGCGGGCGCTCAGGGCCATCTCGTGGTGCTGCTTCGCCGAGGCGCTCATCCTGACGATTGCCGCGCTGCGGCTCGCGCCCATCCTCCTTGCGGTCGCGGTCGTCGTGGCCTTCTTCGGCCTCATACTCCGCGTCGTGAAGAACGTCATAGACGCGGCCGTCGCGTTGAAGTCCGAAAACGATTTCACGATATAGGGAGGGCGCCGCAATGTCGATACGCGTAAATCTGGACGTGGTCATGGCGCAGAGGAGGATGTCCTCCGGCGAGCTGGCCGAGAGGATAGGCGTCACGCCGGCCAATCTGTCCATACTGAAAAACAACAAGGCGCGCGCGATCCGCTTCTCCACGCTGGACGAGCTCTGCCGCGCGCTGCGCTGCCAGCCCGGCGATATCTTGGAGTTTGAGCCGCAACAGACGCCCGACGGCGGACACGGCGAGGCCGAGTGAAGGGCGTTTTTGATGAAAGGAGTTTCCGTATGAGCACCGCGACGAACACAGAAAACGCGCAGACGGCGCCGCCCGCAGGTGAAAGCCCGCCCATGCCCGCCGCCGCAAAGGACAAGCTCCGCTTCACGGGCCCCGACAAGGCCCTCGTCCCCGGCATGTTGATCTGCGGTTTTTTCTTCTTTGAATGGATCGTGAACGGCGGCCGGCCCGCCCTCGGCGTATCCCTCTTCATCCTCCTGATCTGCGGTGTCACGCTGCTTTATCTG
>JAITLA010000244.1 GCA_031278145.1 Eubacteriales Family XIII. Incertae Sedis bacterium | reverse complement strand
AGGGGCGCGGCGGAGGCGGTCAGTCGGGACAGCAGGCGCAGGGTGTAGGCGTCTATCACGAACACGGGGAAGCCGAAGGCGTACAGCAGGATGGAATCGGCGGTTTCCTTGCCGATTCCACGCAGCGCGAGCAGCTCGGCCCGCAGCGCGGGAAGCGGCGCGGCCCGCACCGCGGACACGGAATACGCGTATCGCGCAAACCACGCGGTCAGGGTCTTCAGATAGGCGGCCTTTTGGTTGAAGAAGCCGGCCGGCCGGATGATCTCCGCCAGATCCGCCTCCCGCGCCGCCGCCACAAACCACGGCGAAAGGCGGTCCGCGAAGCGCGCGACGGCCTTTTCGACGTTGCGCCAGGCCGTGTTCTGCGTGAGCACGGCGCCCACCATGACCTCGTAGGGGCTCTTCGCGGGCCACCAACGCAGATCGCCGTAGCGCGCGTACAGGCGCTCGTACAGCGCGGCGGCGTCGAAGGACGCCGCTTCCTCCCCGAGATGCGCGGGTTGCGCGCGGCGCCGAGGCCGAGCGCCGCCGTGCCCCGCGGAACGCTCTGCCCCCGCGCCGGCTCGTCCATCTCGGCGCGCTTGACAATATAGTCCGTGACGCGTATCACATCCGATTTCTCTTTACCTCCGAAAACGCGTTTCCATCCGCCCGCGCCACCGCCCGCGCAAGAAATTTTCGCGGCGCGGCGGATCCCCGTCAGTGGCCCGCCGGGTCGTAGATCTTTCCGCTCGCCGCGGGCGCGTGGCTCTTTCCTATGAACAGCAGCACGAGCAGCGTGATGATGTACGGGATCATGCTCAGCAGGTGCCCCGAAACGCTGAGCGCGAACTTGGGATTGCCCAAGGACAGCGACAGCGACTTGCAGAAGCCGAACAGCAGGCAAGCCAGCACGGTGTTGCCGGGCCTGTACTTGCCGAATATGACGGCCGCGATGGCGATGAATCCCTGCCCCGATATGATCGACGGGAAGAAGTATGACACGGTCGACAAGGGAATGACCGCGCCGCCGAGCGCCGCGAAGATGCCCGACAGCACGACGCAGAAGCAGCGCAGGCGAAGCACGCCGACGCCGAGCGTCGCCGCCGCCTTGGGGTGTTCGCCGACGGCGCGGATGCGGAGCCCCGTCCGCGTCTTGAACAGCAGGAACCATACGCAGAGCGCCAGCAGCAGGCAGAGGTAAACCGACACATAGTTCTTGAAGGTATAATCGAGGAAGGAGCCCTCGGGGAAAACATCGCCCAAGACGAGCGGCAGCTTGTCCGCGAGATCCACGGGGCGCGTCTGCGTGGAGCCTTCGAACAGCGCCTTGCAGAAGTATATGGCCGCGCCCGGCGCGAGCAGATTGATCGCGATGCCGGAGATCGTCTGATCGGCCTTGAAGGTGATGCAGGCCAGCGCGTGCAAAAGGCCGAATATCGCGCCGGTCAGGATCGCCGCGCACAAGCCGACCCACGGATTGCCGAACATCGTCGCGGCCGCGGCGCAGGAGAAAGCGCCGATCATCATCTGTCCCTCTATGCCGATGTTGACCACGCCCGAGGTTTCGCTCATGATGCTGCCCATGCCCGCGATGATCAGCGGCGTGGCGTATGTGAGCGTGGAGCTTATGAGAAGCCCCGTATCCGAAGCGCTGAACATCATAACGGCCTCCCTTCCCTCTTGGCGCGGAAAAAGCGCACGAGCGCCCTGAAAGCGCCCATGATCGCGATGGCGTAGATGATCACGCCGATGATCACGCCGACGAGCTCACTCGGCGCGCCGATGGTGTTCAGCTTGCTTCCGCCGTATTTCATGCCACCGTAGAACAGCCCCGCAAACAGCGCGCCTATCGGGTTGATGCCGCCGATCATCGATACGGATATGCCGTCGAAGCCGTAGCCCTCCTGCGCGGCGAGCTGCGTGATGCGTCCGACGACGCCGAGCACCTGCACGGCGCCGCCGAGCCCCGCAAACAGGCCCGAAATGCCCATGCTCAAGGCGATGGAGCGACCGACGTCTATACCGCCGTATTCCGCCGCATTGCGGTTGAAGCCGACCGCCCTGAGCCGAAAGCCCAGCGTCGTCTTGTTCAGTATAATCCAGCAGAGCGCGACGGCGGCGAGCGCGAGCGGCATGCCCCAGTGTACGCGAACGGAGCCGAAGCTCTCCTTGAACGCGTCGGTGTAGATATGCGCGGTTTCGCTCACATCCACGGAAGCCGTGGAATTCGGCTTCTTGAACGCGGGCGACATCACGATGAAATTCGAGAAATAAAAGGCGATCCAGTTCAGCATGATGGTCACGATCACCTCGTGGATCCCCTTGTACGCCTTGAGAAGGCCCGCAATCGCGCCCCACGCGGCGCCCGCCAGACCGCCCATGAGCACGGCGACCGCGCCGTGAAGCCCCGCGGGCATGGGTAGCGCCACGCTGACGACGAGCGCGACAAGGCCGCCCATGATATACTGCCCCTCCGCGCCGATATTGAACAGGCCCGTCTTGAAGGCAAAGGTGACGGAAAGACCCGTGAATATGATCGGCGTCGCGTACTGCACCATGTACATACGCGTCTTGCCCGTGCCGAGAACGCCGCCGAACAGCGTACAGTAGGCTTCAATCGGATTGAAGCCCGTGACGAACAGGATGAACGCGCCGACCAAAAGCCCGATCAGGACGGACAGCAGGGTGTACAAGAAG
>JAITLA010000188.1 GCA_031278145.1 Eubacteriales Family XIII. Incertae Sedis bacterium | reverse complement strand
TGAAACCCACCGCCTGTAGAGGCGGGGGACTGACGCCGTCGTTCAACATTGTATGTGTTACACAAATGAACCGTCCCCATGTGTTCCGGGCCCAATGCCGACTTTTTCAGTGGCCTCGGATGCGACGGGGCAAGAAAGGAGGAAAAAATGCAAATGATCTTTAAGCGTTACGAAAAGAAATATCGCTTGAACGCGGCGCAGTACGCGGCGCTCACGGCCCGTCTGGCCGGCCGCATGACGCGGGACGTGCACGGCGCTTACACGGTATTCAATCTGTATTACGACACAGACCGCTTTGATCTGATTCGGGCCTCCGTCGAAGGACCCGTCTATAAGGAGAAATTCAGGCTGCGCTGCTACGAAAGCCCGCGCGCGGACACGCCCGTTTTTCCGGAGTTGAAGCGGAAATACGAGGGCTTTGTCTACAAGCGCAGGATCGGGCTGCCCTACGCGGATCTGAAGGACTTTTCGGGCGCGAGCGTTCCGCGCGCGGCCGGAGAATCGCAGATCGCGCGGGAGATCGAATACTTTCTGTCCTTTCATCGCGTGTCGGCGAAGCTGTTTCTCGCGTATGACCGCATCGCGCTGCGGGGAAGGGAGGACAGCGCGCTGCGCGTGACCTTCGACGCCGGCCTGCGCTTCAGGCTGACGGACCTGCGGCTCGACAGCGACGCCCCGGGGCGGGCGATGCTGGCGCCGGGCACGGTGCTGATGGAGGTGAAAAGCCCCGGGAGCATGCCGATATGGCTCTGCCGCATACTGAGCGACGAAGGGATATTCCCCGTGCCCTTCTCCAAATACGGCTTTTGCTACAAGGCGTATATCCTGCAAGCCGGCACGGGCGGCGGAGGGGAGGTGTACGGCGGTGCTTGACAAGCTGACGGACAGCGTGATCGGCGCGCAGCTGACCCTCGGCGGCGTCCTGCTCTGCACGGCCGCATCTCTCGCGTTCGGGCTTTGCATCGCCGGCATCCATATGCTGAAGGGCCGGTACAACAAGAACTTCGTCGTCGCCTTGGCGCTGCTCCCGTCCATGGTGCAGATCGTGATCATGCTGGTGAATGGCAACATCGGCGCGGGCATCGCCGTGGCCGGCGCGTTCAGTCTGGTCCGCTTCCGCTCCATACCGGGGAACGCCGGGGACATCGGCAGCATTTTCTTTGCCATGGCAATCGGCTTTGTCACGGGCATGGGCTATCTCGCTTACGGCTTGGTGTTTCTCGCCCTTATCGGCGCGGCGCACTGCGCGCTCTCCTTCAGCCGCTTTGGGAATGGGGAGAGCGACACGCGGATATTGCGGATACTCATACCGGAAAACCTCGACTGCGACGGCCTGTTCGACGATCTCTTCCGCGCATATACGGACAGCGTCACGCTGGACCGCGTGAAAACCGTGAGCATGGGCAGCCTTTACGAGCTGAGCTATTCCGTGCGCCTCAAGCCGTCCGCCGCGCCGAAGGCCTTTATCGACGCGCTGCGCTGCCGAAACGGCAATTTGAATATCAGCCTGAGCCGGGAACAGAGAGCGCAGGATGCGCTTTGAGCCGCGACGGCATGGCAACAACGAAAAACGACGGGAGGACAAAAGTGAAAAAGAAAACGAAAACGCGGGCGCTGTGCGCGATCTTGCTGTCGGCTGCGCTCCTTCAGGGCTGCGCCTCCGAAGACACGGCGGAGCTTCCGCCTCGGGAAGCGAGCGCGGAAGCGGGGGCGGAGGCCTTGACGTATGGCTATGACGATGCGGACCTCGACGCCGCATGGGATGAAAGCGCCGCCGTGCGGATTGCGCTGCGCGGCGATACGGCGGCTGCGGACGGCGACGGGGCGGCCTTCTCGGACGGCGTGGTCACGATAAGCGAGGCGGGGACCTACGTGCTCGCGGGCGAGCTGAACGACGGGCGGATCCGCGTCGACGCCGGGAAGGAGGATTTGGTGCGGCTCGTGCTGAACGGCGTCAGCCTGCGCAGCGAAAGCGGCGCCGCGATCTACGCGAAACAGGCCGGCAAGACCGTGATCACCCTCGCGGAGGGCACGGAAAACACGATAGCGGACGCCGCCGTCTACGCGGACGAGGGGGACGCGGACGCGCCGGATGCCGCCGTGTTCGTGCAGGACAGCCTGACGATCAACGGGACGGGCGCGCTCAGCGTGACGGGCAACGCCGGCAACGCGGTTGACGCGAAGGACATGCTCGTCGTCACGGGCGGCCGCATAAGCGTATCCGCGAAGAAGGACGGGCTGCGCGGCCGCGACGGCGTTGCGATACGCGACGGGTCCTTCGCGATCCGGGCCGACGACGACGGGATCAAATCCAACAACGCCGATGACGCGGCAAAGGGCTTCATCCTGCTCGAAGGCGGCACATACGACATAGAGGCGGGGCATGACGCCGTGCAAGCGGAGAGCGATCTGGCCGTGCGCGGCGGCACATTCGACATCGTCACGGGCGGCGGCGCGGAGGCCTCCGCCGAAGCCCCCGCGGATGCTTCCGCCGCGCAGACGGATTCCGCCGAAGCCCCCGCAGATGCTTCCGCCGCGCAGACGGATTCCGCCGAAGCCGCCGCGGAGGATGCGTCGGATAGCATGAAGGCGTACAAGGCGGGCAAGTCCTTGACGATAGAAGGGGGCGCGTTCACGGTCGACGCAGCGGACGACGCCTTTCACGCAAGCGAGATCCGCGTCGTGGACGGCAGCTTCTCCGTCAGGACCGGCGACGACGCCTTCCACGCCGACGGCGCCCTGCGCATCGACGGCGGGGATATGGACATTGCCGCGTGTTACGAGGGCCTGGAGGGCGGCACGGTGGACATAAACGGCGGCGATATCTTCATCGACGCGGACGACGACGCGATAAACGCGGCCGGCGGCAGCGACGAGGCCGAGCAACGCGGACCCGCGCGGCGGGATCGCTTCAATGCTGCCGACGGCGCGTACTACGTTCGCATCACGGGCGGCAGGATAGATGCCCTGGGCGGCAACGACGGCATAGACGCGAACGGGGATATCCATCTGGAGGGCGGCAGCCTCTTCCTCAGCGCGCGATCCTCGGGCACGGAGGGCGCCGTGGATTTGGACGGTCGCTTCATCGTGACGGGCGGCACCCTGATCGCGGCGGGCAGCGTGGCCACGCCCGCCGAGGGATCCACGCAGGCCGTCCTGCTCGTATCGCATACCGCGTGGCACGCGGCGGGCAGCGTCCTCTCGCTGCTGGACGAGGCCGGGAATGTGATCTTGGAATACGCGACCCGCATGGAATACGGCGCCTCGGCCATGAGCGCGCCCGGCATGGAGCGGGGGCGCGGCTATACGCTGTGCGTCGACGGCGAAAAGCTTACGGACATAGAATTGCGCGACGTCGTGACCGCCGTTTCGGACGACGGCGGCGACTACGCGCTCGGCGGCGGGGGCAGGGGCGGCTTCGCGCCGCCTGCGGGAGGGAACAGGCCCACGCCGGGAGAAGGGGAAGGCTTTGGCCCGCCGCAGGACGGGACCGGAACCGCGCCGCAGGACGGGGAGGGCTTCGCGCCGCCCGCGGGCGGGAGTAGGCCCGCGCCGGGAGAAGGAGAAGGCTTTGGCCCGCCGCAAGGCGGGGCCTTGCCCACGCCGCCTGCGGCGGAGGATGCGCCCGCGCCATAGGGCGCGTCCCCAAACACAACGGGGACACAACGGGGACGGTTCTTTTGTGTTGCAAATCGAATAATCGTGCTGGACACAATAGGGACGGTTCTTTTGTGTTGCAAATCGAATAATCGTGCCGTATAATACAAATATGGCGAGAAAACCAAGACAAGAAAGCGGCACGGGCGTTTATCACGTGATGCTGCGCGGAATCAACCGGCAGAACATCTTCGAGGAAAAATCCGATTGCACACGGTTTCTCGAAATACCGGCCGAATGTGGCACAAAAGAACCGTCCCCCTGTGTTCCCAGGGCGTGAACGTGACAAGGGTGACATCATCGCGTTTCACCTTCGGCAAAGTTTTAAGCCGGGCGAAATCGAACCGGCTGAGGCATTGGAGATCGGCTATGCCCTCGCCGAGAAGTTCACCCACGGGCGACACGCTTTCGTCTGCGCCGTGCATACCGACAAGCAACATATCCATTGCCACATCGTATTCTCGGCGGTCAATCTTGACTGCTCCGGGAAGTGCCGAAATCCGATGCGGTCAATGAAAATCGTGCGGCGGATCAGCGACCATTTGTGCGCCGAACACGGCTTGTCCATCGTGGAAAACCCGCAGCCGTCGCGGGGCAGTTACGCCGACCGGCTTGACAAGAAACAGCCGAAAAGTCAGAGTGACAAACTACGCCTGATGATTGACAATTCCCTGTCCGGCGGTCTGCATTGGGTACAGTTCTTGGAAATGATGAGAGCCAAAGGCTGCGAGGTCAGGCAGGGTAAGTATCTGTCTGTTAAAATCCCCGGAGCGGCTCGCTTCACCCGCGTGAAATCCCTCGGCGACGACTACACCGAACAGGCGCTCCGCGAGCGTTGCTCCGGCAAGCGAAGCGTCGCGGCGCGCGAGGAACGCGACGCCGGAGGAAATCGAACGGAACCGGCAACGCTCACGGGTACAGACACGCTGACGCTTTTCCCCGCC
>JAITLA010000120.1 GCA_031278145.1 Eubacteriales Family XIII. Incertae Sedis bacterium | reverse complement strand
TTCTTCGCATCCTCACGCACATCGAGCTCGATGTCGTAGAGCAGGCGTATCGAATCCGCGTTCACCGCCTCGCGGGGCGGGCCCCCGATGAGCGCCTGCCCGTCCCGAAGCCCGATTATCTCATCGGAATACAGGATCGCCTGGTTGATATCGTGCAGCACCATGACGACGGTGACGCCGTGTTTTTCGTTCAGCTCGCGCAGGAGCCGCAGGATCTCTATCTGGTAACGCACGTCGAGGAAGGTCGTCGGCTCGTCGAGGAACAGGATCTCCGTATCCTGCGCGAGCGCCATCGCGATGAAGGCCCTCTGCCTCTGCCCGCCCGAGAGCGTGCCGATGGGCGTGTCCGCGAGCGCGAGAAGGCCCGCCCGTTCCATGGCGTTCTCGACCGGCGCCGCGTTCTCCGCGCGTCCCGTGCGGAACATGCTTCCATACGGCAGGCGCCCGTAGGACACGAGCTTCCGCACGGTCAGATCGTCGGGCGCCGTGTTTTTCTGATGCACGATTGCCGCGCGCCGCGCGAAGTCGCGCCGCCTGATGCTCCGTATGTCCGTTCCGCCGAGCAGCACCCGGCCCGCGGACGGCGTCAGGTCCTTTGCGAGAAGCCGAAGCAGCGTCGTCTTGCCGCAGGCGTTTGCGCCGAGCAGCGTCGTCACCCTTCCCGCCTTTATGCGGAGCGAAACGCCGCGCAGCACGGGGACGCCCTCCGTGTAGGAGAAGTGCAGGTCCCGCGTTTCCATCGCGTAGCCCGAGGCTTCGCCGCGCGCCCTATCCTTGCCTTCCAAAGCGCAGCCCTCCCTTCCTGAGCACGAAGATGAAAAAGGGTCCGCCGACGATGTTCAGGATCGTGGCGGCCGGTATCTCGAGCGGCGAGAGGACGAGCCGCCCGAAGCTGTCCGCGAGCAGCAGGAGGAAGCCGCCGAGCAGGATGCAAAAGGGCGTGAGCACGCGATGGTCCGAGCCTATGAGCCGCCGCGCCGCGTGCGGGGCGAGCAGGGCCAGAAAGCCGATGACGCCGACGACGGCCGTCGCGCTCGAGGCGAGCAGCACGGCGGCGCCGGATATGAGGAAGCGCAGCAGATCCGCGTTGCGGCCGAGGCCGCGCACCGTCCCGTCGTCGAGCGCCATGAGGTTGCAGGCCCCGGACAAAAGCAGCGAGAGGACGAGCCCGACCGCCGTGTAGATCGCGAGCAACCGCACGTCGTCCCAGGAGCGCTGCGTGAGCCCGCTGACGGAGAGCGATACGCCGGAGGCGTTCGTTGCGCCCGCTATCGCCGTCGTCAGCCCCGCAAACACCGCGCTCACCGCCACGCCCACGAGGATGATACGCACGGGATCGAGCCCGCCCTTCCACGCGAGCGCGTAAATCAGGAGGAAGGTCAACAGCCCGCCCGCGAAGGCGAAGGCGGGTATCATGAAGAACAGCGCCGGGAAGAGGCCCGCGACGAGCGTCGCCGCGAAGGCCGCCCCGCCCGATATGCCGATGATGCCGGGGTCCGCGAGCGGGTTCTTCAGCGCCGCCTGCAGGAAGAGCCCCGAACAGGCGAGCGACGCGCCCGCGAGCAGCGCAATCAGTATGCGCGGGAAGCGCAAATCGTAAACGGCATCGACCCGCGCGTCGTAGACGAAGAACAGCCCGCTTGCAAGCTCGCGCCACGACAGGCTTATGCTGCCGGATTTCATCGCGAAGAGCGCGAGGCCAAGCGTCGCCGCCGCGAGCGGCAGACACAGCCACACGCCCGCCGGTATCCCGTGCTTGGCGCTTACCATGACGCGTCCTTGCCGTAATAGATCTCCTTCAGCGCTTCCATGGCCTCCGGCCAGCGGAAATTCGCGCTCATGGAGAACACCAGATAGTCGAGGTCGTACACGCGGCCTTCCTTGACGGCGCGGAAGTGCGACCAGATATCGTTCTCCGTGAACTCCTTCAGGAACATCTCCGCCACCTTGTCCGGCAGGGCGTGGGCCGTGCGCAGGATGATATCCGGGTCGAGCAGCAGGAGTTCCTCCGTGTTCCACGACACAAAATCCTCGATCGGGTCCGTCACGACGTTCACGCCGCCGCCCATCTCCGCCAGGTTGCCGACGTAGGAGTTTTGCGTCGCTTCGACGTAGGCGCCCGGCAGGCCCATCAGCACGAGCACGCGCGGCGCCTCGCCGCCGGCCTCTTGCCTTGCCGCCTCGATCTCCGCGAGCACGGTCTTGTACTCCTCGGTCAGCGCGCGGGCCGCGTCCGCCCGCCCGTATTTCCCGCCGAGGATCTCCGCGCTCTCGTAGAGCCCCGCGACGCTGCGCAGGTTCAGGAAGGTCGCGGGCAGACCCGCGTTCTCGTAGCCCTCCGCAAGCACGTCGATCAGCGTGTCCGGTCCCACCACGTCGATGGGGTCTATGAGCCGGATGGCCTCGAGATCGGGCCCCATGGGCCCGCCGACGCGGGCGGCTTCGTCGTAGCGCGCGGGCAAGCCTTCGAGCGTGGGCACGCCCGCGAGCGGCAGTTCCAGCCTGTCGCAGATCTCGACCACGGCGCGCGAGGTCGCCACGATGCGCGGATTTTCGTCCGCGCCCGTCGCCGAAGCCGCCGCGTTCTCCCCGGCGGCCTCGGGAGGCCGGTCCGCGCAGCCCGCGAGATTGCCGAGGCAGAGGCCGAGGGCGAAGAGCAGCGCACATACGCGCGCGCCCGCCGTCTTGTCCCCCGGGCGAAAGCCGTCGACCCTTCGAGTTGTTTTGCTTGGAGCCTTGAACGGTGACTTTTTAATCATGACCCTTCCCTGTCTTTTCTACTTTTTTCTTTTTAATAAAAACAATGCGAGTATAACGGCGATGACGAGTATCGCGATGACGACTGCGGGAAGCACGGGAAAGCCGCCGCCCGCTTCCGCGCCGTTCTCCGCGGCGTCTGCGGCGTCCGGCGCCTCGACGTCGATCCCTTCATCCCGGGCCGCGTCGCCGGCCTCCGCTTCCGCGCCGGCCCCTTCGGCCGCGCTCTCCGCCCCGGAAGCCGCCGCCGTGCCTTCCGCGTCGGTCGTTTCCGCCTGCGCGGCAACCTCGGCCGGCGCGCTCTCCGCCGCCGCGCCTTCATCGGGGCTCGCGCTCTCCGGCGTCGCCTCGGCGACCTCCGCCTCGGTCGGCGTTTCCGTGGGGTCCGCCGGGGTCGTGTCCACCTCGGCCGCGGGCGCGGGGTCCGCTTGTGCCGTGTCCGCCGGCGTCGCGGGCGCGGGGTCCGCCTGCGCCGCCTTGGGCTTCACGCTCACGACAAAATCAGCGCTGCCCGCCGTCAGATCGGACGAGAGATTCATATAGAACTTCACGGCGCGGCCCATGGGCGTCACGTAGGTTGAGCAGCCGATGTAGCTGTTCACGGCCGGAACGGAGAAGCGATAGTCCGCCGTGTCCGCGCCCGCGTCCTCGGCGATGATGCGCGGCGACGCGGCGGCGTAGCTCGCGGGATCCCCCGCCTTCCGCTGCACCGTGAACAGGATCTCGCCCATGTTGCTGACCAGCTGCATGCGCACCGTCACGTATATCTTGCCCTCCGCGATCTCCACGAGCGCCTTCTCGTAGATCACGCTGCGGCACATGCCCTCGCCGATGGCCGCGTTCCGGCTGCCCCCGTCGTCCGTCACGCCCGTGTCCGGGTTCAGATAATAGGTGTTCGTCGCCGCGAGGTAAACCCCGTCGTCGGCCGCGAAAGCCGTCGCGGGAAGCGCCGCCGCCGCGAGCAACGCCGCAAGAAGCGCCGCGCAGAGTGCCGTCGTGCCGTATCGTTCGTTTCTTTTTCGCATGGTTTTCTCACTTTCTCGATTTTACGATTCCGATTCCTCGCCTTGTCCCGGGCGCGTCCCGGCGCGTTTTGCGCCGCGCGAGGTTAGTGTTTCCTAATCGCGCGCCAAAAAATTCTTCCGCGCGATCCCGCGTTCTTTCCATCTCTTGCCTTTCCCCGGCGAAAACGCATCCTCCGCGTCCGTGCGTTACATCCGTAATAGTACCATTGCCGGGCGGCAAAATCAAGACATCTTTTTCATCCCGAAAAAAATTTTTGGCGGTTTTCGTGGAAAACGGCAAGCAAGGTGCCCCCTCCCTTTTGCCCAGGGATTGCGTGCGACGTTGAAACCCCAACGATACAAAGGCCGGCTCGGCGGCCCGTCTCGGAAACGAAAGGATAAAACACCGCCCGGTATCGAGTTTGCCGCCGCAAAAAAAAGTTCTTGACAGAGGGGGGGCAATGCTGTCAACTTAAGAAAGCGGACCGGTACGATGAAATTGTTTGAGTACGAATCAAGAAAGCCCACAGATAGTATGAGCGAAAGCGAAACAAGCCGCCCGTAACAAAGACGCAAACATATTGCAATCAAAAAACACTTGAAAATTGCGAATCGACACCAACAATCGTGAGAACACATATCCATATGTGTATCTTCAATGAAGAGGTGCGATATCGTGACAAAGAAGAGATTGGCGGCGAAAGGCATGTTTACGACAAGGCATGAGCTCGATGATGCGACGACAGTCGGGAGATTCAAAACGAAAGCGAGTGCGTTTACAAGAAACAGAAAGATGGGATTCGCAAAAATAGTTTTGTGCCTGTTGAATTTCATGAAGAAAAGTCTGACGATCGAAATTGAGAGATTCCATGATTTTACGGGTGGGCAAGGCCCCGCGATGAGCAAGCAAGCGTTTTCCAAAGCGAGGCAAAACATCGACCCTGAGCTTTTCAGACATCTTCTCCGAAAGGCGACGGTCGAGCCTTTCATGGAACCGGACGTGGCGGAACGTCACAAAGGATACAGGGTTTTCGCGATTGACGGAACGGACATCGAAATCGAACCGACCAAAGAGAACCTAAAATATTACGGCACGAAAGGAAGCGACACGGCGTGCCGGGCCAAGGCTTCTTTTCTGTGTGAAGTAATCGACGGCGTGATTATCGACGCGATCATCGGAAACAACGGAAACGAGCGCACTTTGGCGGAGGAACACATCGAATATTTCAGCCGGTTCGCGACGGAAAAAGACTTGATAGTCTTTGACAGAGGTTATCCGGGCAAAAAACTCATTGCGGATTTGTTCGATCGAAACATAAAATTCCTCATGCGGCTTCAAAAAAGCTTTGACATGAATATCGACAAGGATGAGAGAAACGACTTTTATGCGGACATGAAGCACAAAGGATCGACATACCGGTTACGCGTGATAAAATTCCTTTTGGAAAGCGGTGAGGAGGAAACGCTCATCACAAACCTCGAACCCGAGGACTTCGGCACGGAGGACTTCAAAGAGTTGTATTTCATGCGTTGGGCGATAGAGACAAAATACAACCTGTTGAAGAATTGCCTGTTGATCGAGCATTTCACGGGAAAAACGAGGACGTCGATCGAGCAGGATTTCTACGCTGCCGCGTATCTGTCCAACATGGCCGCATTCGTGCAGTCGGACGCCGATCACGTCATAGCGGAGGAAGATTCGCACAAGAAATTGAAACACAAAAGGCAGGTGAACCGACAGTTATTGATCGGTATGTTAAAGGACAAATTCATATTGATGACCCTTTGTGACAATGCCGACGTGCGCAACGCCATGTTGGATTCCATTATGGAAAAATTGGTGAGATACAAAACCGACATTCGTCCGGGGCGGCATTATCCCCGCCCCGACGACTGTCACCACAGACGACGACACAGGCTTAAGGGCGTGTTGTGATCTTGTGTGTCTTAAGTTGACAGCATTGGTGGGGGGGGTATACTGGAGGTACAGCAGAAGAATGGCAATGATGGATGGCACGCACGGCGGGATCGGGCCGTGAATCGCAAAGGCACCGCAGAAAATTTTTTACCGTTTAATTATCAAACTCTAACCTGATCGCACGGCCCGCGCCGGCAAATCGCCCGCGCGGGGCCGTGGGTGCGGGCAGCGGGGCAAAGGCAAAAAAAAGACACGCCGCATCTTTCACCGGTCGTGTAGCCGAAGCTAACTTTTCGGTGAGCAAAGCCCAACTCGGCGGCCCGGCGAGCGCCCCGTCCTTGCGAGCGACGACCAAGCAAACGGTGTATCACCCCTCGCGCCGCCGCGCGCGGCGCGGGGCCTGATAAAGGCCGGCGGCCGGGAGCCGACAAGATCCACACAATCCCGGCGGACGAGAAAGGAGGCGAGGCCTTTGATACGGATATAGCGGGATCGGAGGGCCGCTCCCCCAAACATTCGCTCGGGACA
>JAITLA010000112.1 GCA_031278145.1 Eubacteriales Family XIII. Incertae Sedis bacterium | reverse complement strand
CATGATCACGTATTTGCCGCCGTAAAGCGGCAGCGTAAAGAGCACGGCCAGTATGATGATCACAACGGCGTAACGCAGAAACAATTCCTTCACATTTCCGATATTCAGTCTCATCGCATGCGCCCCCTTACTTCGCAAACAGGCCCTGCGGCCTGACTATGAGCATGATAAGCAGCACCAGATAGCCTATGAGCTGCTGGTACGTGGCGCCGAGTATCTGCCCGCCCAGCACCTGCGCCAAGCCGAAGATGAAACCCGCGACCAGCGTGCCGTTGATGCTGCCTATACCGCCGATGACGACGACGGCGAAGGCGACTATGAGATAGGCGGCGCCGCTGCTCGGATAGAAGTTGAACAGGATTCCTATCATGACACCCGTCACGCCGGCGGTCATCATGGATATGCCCATGGCTATGCCGTAGGTCCGCTTTATGTTCACGCCCATGAGCTGGGCGGCCTCGTTGTCGTCGGAAGTGGCGCGTATCGCCTTGCCCTGATAGGTGCGCTTCATGTACAGGCTCAGAATCGCTATGACAGCCACGCCGATGACGCAGGAGAGCAGGTACATGATCGGTACCCTGATGCTGTCGCCAATCGCGATGCTCTTCAAAAGCAAGGGCGTGGATAATTTTTGAGCGTTGGCCGTGAAATAATAGAGCAGCAGGTTCTGGATAATGATCGAAAACCCGAAGGTTATCAAGAGCGGCGGTTCCGCCCCCCGCGACAGCACCTTGTTGAGCATGGTGACCTGTATGACGTAGCCTATGAGGAACATCACCGGGATCACGATTATCAAGGACAGAAAGGGATTGCATCCCAAAGCGTTCATGACGAAGAGGCTTATAAAGGCGGCAAGGATGAGGAAGTCGCCGTGCGCGAGATTGGTTATCCGGACAATGCCGAATATCATGCTCATGCCGATGCCCACCGCCGCATAAAGCCCACCCAGCAACAGGCCTTGAATGATCGATTGAATGATTGCGATTGCGTCCAATGCCGTCCCCCTTTCCAACTGTCCGCCGCATCCTCCGGGCGGCGAAGCGCCGGGCCGCGTCCGCGAAACCGCGCTACATGCCAAAATACGCCTTGCTCACCGTTTCCTCGGTCAAGTCTTTCGATTTGCCGGACAACACGACCTTCCCTTTCAGCATCACATAGGCCGTCTCGCAGGTTTTCAGGCTGCGCTTCACGTCCTGCTCGACCAGCACAATCGTAATGCCCTCGGCATTAAGCTGCTTTATGCGCGCATAGATATCCTTTATGATGGTGGGCGCGAGACCCAAGGATATCTCGTCGAAGAATATGAGCCTGGGATTCGACATCAGGGCGCGGCCTATCGCGACCATCTGCCGCTGTCCCCCGCTGAGGCTGCCCGCGTCCTGCTCCGACTTCTCCTTCAGCATCGGAAACAGCTCATACACCCTTTCCAGAGCCGCGCCCGCGCCCTTGCGCGCCTTTGCCGTGTACGAACCCATGATCAGGTTGTCCTTGACCGACATGCGGGCGAACACCTTACCGCCCTCCGGCACCTGCGAGATGCCGAGATCGACGATCCTGTGCGGCGGCCAACCCGTGATATCCGTATCCTCGAAGCGGACCTTTCCGCCGCGCGCGGCGAGCGTGCCGCCAATGACCTTCATCAACGTGGTCTTGCCCGCGCCGTTCGTCCCTATGACGGAGACGATCTTCTTTTCTTCCACATCGAAGGAAGCCTGCTGCACAGCCTGAAAGTCTCCGTAAAAAGCATCTATGTTTTCAACCTTCAACAATGCGCTCAATCTTCTTCAACCCCCAAATATACTTCCTCAACCTCCTTCGAACCCATGACGTAACCGGGGTCCCCGTATATCAGCCGCGTACCCGTGGCAAGGCAGAGAAGCTTATCCGTGGACTCGGCCATGGTCTTGATTACATGTTCTATCCATATAATGGTAATGCCTGTGCCCTTCAGGTACTCGACCAGATCCATAACCTCGTGCACCTCGGCATCCGTCAAACCCGCCGCAACCTCGTCGAGCAGAAGGAGCTTGGGTTCCGTGGCCAAGGCCCTGGCTATCTCAAGCCGTTTCCTGTCGAGCAGCGCAAGCCGGCCGGCCACGACGTCGGCCTTTTCGTAAAGCGATGTGGCTTTCAGCACATCGGCGGTCTTGTCCACCGTGGCGCGTTCGCTCTTTCCCGTCCCGTAGGCGGCACCGACAAGCACGTTCTCAAAGACCGTCAGTCCCTCGAAGGGGCGCGGAACCTGATAGGTTCTCCCAAGCCCGAGCCGGCAGCGTTTGTCCGGAGATTTTTTCGTTATGTCGTCCCCGTCAAAAATAATGCTTCCTTCGTATGGGATAACAAGGCCGGACAGGGCGTTCATCAGCGTCGTCTTGCCCGCACCGTTGGGGCCTATGATGCCGAGAACCCGTCCCGTTTCCACATCAAAAGAAAGCGTGTGCAACACTCTGAATTTGCCGTAAGCGACATGGAGATTCTCGACTTTCAGTATTGTGTTCATACCGTGTCCCTTTCCATCCCCTTCCGCAAGGGATCGCCGTGAGAGACGCAAAAACCGCCGCGAAAGAGGGGGGACCGAAAAGCCCCCCTCCGGCGCGGCGCGGCGTAAGCGCCGGAGCGCTTTGTTCACGACGGACGGTCTTGCGGCACTCTACCTGCTCGGCAGCTCCAGCTTCGCGTTCGTGGGGATCTGCGGGTTTTTGTCGTTCTTGACGATCTTGATTTCCACGGCGTCGCCGGCTTCGTTCAGCTTCCACTGACCGCCCACGATGGGCGTCTCGGCGACGTGGGTCGCGGGATCGTACTTGATGGGGCCGACTATCGTGTCGAGGTCCGTCTCGCCTATGGCGTCGCGGATCTTGACGGGATCGAGGGATTGCGCCCGCTTCAGCGCGTCTATGGCGATCTCGACGCCGGCGTACTTATAACCCATGGGTGCGGACCACTCGATGCCGAATTCCTCTTCGTATTGGCTTGCCATTTCCGCGCAGGTCATGCCCGTCAGAGAGGACGTGTAGGGATGCCACGGGCTCCACCACACCTCGCAGGTCAGCCCTTCCGCGATCTCGGGCGGGTTGGCGTTCGCGTCCGCCGGATAGAGGAAGGCGCGGCCCAAGGTCGCGAGGTCGTATTTCAGACCCTGCTGCTCCGCCTGAGAGGCGAAGGACGCGAAGTCGGGCGCCACGTCGCAGCCCGTGATGATCTGCACGCCGTCGGCCTTGAACTGCGATATGACCGCGGTCCAGTCTTGGTTCATGATGGGGTAGCGACCGGGATCGGAGATCACGTAGCCGGCCTCGTCGCACAGGGGCTTGAACACCTCGTACCAAGCGAGGCCGTCCGCGTCGTTGGGGAACATGAAACCGACGACGGTTCCTTCGCCGTATCCCAGCTCTTCCCACATGGACTTGAACAGCTCGAAATTGGTCTCAACCTTCCAAAATGCGTGGTAGACCCACTCGTAAGGGCCGCCCTGCAGCCAGGGGTCAATGGGGCACTCAAGGGAAACCGTGGGGACGCCGTAGCGCTCACCCATGGCCGATACGGGCAGGGCCGTGTCCGGCGTGTGGCGCGCGATGAGCATATCGACGTCGTTCTGCTCGATGAGCTGCTGCGTCACCTCGGAGGCCTTTGTCGAATCGCTCTCCGTGTCCACGACGATCAGCTCGATGGGGATCTTCGTGTCGTATTCCTCGATGTAGATGCCCCCCTCCGCATTCACCAGATCGACGGCGAGATTCTCGGCCCAAGGCGTGCCTATGCCGAAGCTGGCGATCTTGCCCGTGGTCGGATTCGGGATGCCGATCTTGATGGTGGCCGGCGCTTCGCCCACGGGTGCGCCGCCGTCCGCGCTTCCGCTCTCTTCATCCCCGCCGCCTCCGCCGCCGCACGCGGCAAGCATGAAGCACAGCGCGATTGCCGAAAGTACCGCAAAAATCCTTTTCAATCTCATGTTCTTCCTCCTTTTCTTCCTCCTTCGTTCAGTGCGCGACAGAACGCAAAACCGTGTAAGAAACTGCCTCATTAAAGGATACATGCAAATCCCGGAAATGTAAAGTGTTTTTTTGAGTTTGCATCATCAAAAATTTTGATTGTCATAGGATTGTCAAACGGTAACTTACCGGGGCGGACGAGCGGAGCGGCGGACACGCCCCCGCTCCGGCTCTACGCTCTCCAACATTTGTTCGCTTATTCCTTCTTCTCGCCCGCTTCCTTCTTGTCGGTGTTGTTCCCGCCGATAATGGCTATGGCGGCAAGGATAATCATCACTATCGTCAGATACAAAGGCACCAATGTCGCAGCGTCCATAAGACACCTCCTTTTTGAAATAGATGTTCCATGCGCTCCACAGAGCGACTCATTACCACTTTTTCCCCGGGTTTGCCAGTCTCCATATGCCGTACAGAACGCTCGTGCAGATATAGGCGAACAACACTTGGAAGCCTATCAATTGAAACAACCAACCCATGACAAAATCCTCCTTTCAGATCGTTGCGCTTTTCCCTGTGACCCGCGCGCCGCACCGGGCGCGCAAACCGCGCCGGATCGCATCAGCCGGCATCCTTCAGTCCTTCAAGCGTGTTCTTCTTGCCAAGGAGCGGCGGACCGCCGGGCAGCGCAATCGTGAGTATGACGCCGAGCACCACCGACACCACCGTCACCGGATACATATTGAGCGACCAAGGTCCGGTCGCCCACGAGGGCGTCCAGAAGGTCCACCAGAAGTTCACGATAAAGGCCACTATGGTGGTGGCCCACGCCGCGGATTTGCTGACCTTGAACTTCAGGCCCATGAAGTATACGACAAAGACCGGTATGCCAAAGGAGAAGCACCACAGGAATACCGGGAATATGACCGCGTTCAAGAAGGCGGGTATGGCGAAGAGCAGCGCGCAGATGGGAATGTTGATCTTCATCAGCTTCATCTTCGTCTCGTCCGACATCTTGGGGTTCAGCGCGTTTTTGAATATGTCGTTCGTCAACACGTTCGCGTTGGCCATTACGGTGGCGCCGCCCGTGGACAGGGTCGCGCACAGAAGGCTTATCATCATGACACCGAGGATCGGGGTGGGCAGGGCCTCAAGAGCAAGCCTTACGGGCGCCAGTTTGGCGTCGGGATCCGCGCCCGGGAACAGGATGGTGGAAACCGCCGGGATTGCCGCGATGAGCGCCATGACGATCCAAGGGCAGGAAGCCATGCAGTTGAAGAAGGTTCCGACAAAGATGCCCTTGCGGCAGTCCTGATCCGACTTGGCCGCAAAGAAGGGGCTGTTCATGTTCTGCGCCACGGCGCCCGCCGCGCAGTGCAGCACGGTGACCGGTATGATGACCTGGAACCACATGCCCGAGTCGCCGAGATTGAAGGTCTGCAGCATACCGATTTGGCCTGCGGACTCGTAGATCGCTTTTACGCCTTCCCAACCGTTGATATTGGCCAGAAGCCAGCCGCCGAGCATGAAAAGCCCGAGGTAGGATCCGACGACCATGACGATGGCGTTTACGATGTTCAATATGGCGAGCTGCAAGATACCGCCAAAATACACATAAAGAACGATAAGAATGAGAGCGATCAACGTACACCACACGAAAGGCACGGCGCCACCGCTCAAGCCATAGATGGCGGTCGCCGTCGCAAGCGCTTCGGCCGCGCCTATGCCCGTCCATGTGGTGATATTGACGGAGGCGTTCAAACGCCCGTAGGTCTTGCCGAACATCTTTTCAAGTATCTCGGGTATGGTGTTCAGCCCGGTCTGCCTGACCCAAGGCCCGAACCAGAGCATCATGAGCGGAAGGAAGATGCCGCCCGTGATGATACCCCACCACATGACCGAGGCGCCGAAGGCCGGCGCGCTCTCCCACAGTGAGAGGGTATGACCCGCGCCCAGCGGGATCAGGGTGAAGGCAAAGACAAGCGTGAGCCAGCTCATGCCTTGGCTTGCCTTCGTGAAGTCGTTCACGTTCTTGATCTTCCGCCTTGAGTAGATGCCCACGGTGACGGAAATTATGGCGAAATACGCCACAGCGATAACGATTGCCAAATTTTTCACCTCCTTATGACTGCGAATGATAAAATGTATAAAAACCGACGGACAGGTTTTCCAAACAGCGGGCGGACGGCTTTCGCCGCCCGTCCGCGTTTTTTCACGGGACGCGTAAGCTCTATATCTCGATACTCCCTATATTCAAGGAGTTCTCGATGGTAACGGTCTTCACGTCCTTTCCATCTGCCGCGATGGTGTAGGTTCCCGCTTCAAGAGCGTCGAATTTGAAGTCGCCGAAGAAGTTCGTCGTCTGCTCCGCCTGCGCGGCGCCGCCTTTCAGGCTTACCTTCACGCCCTCCGCGCAGTCGCCGTCCTTCAGCAGACCGCCCGCGATGAAATGCTTCTCGTATCTGTAAAGATTCTTGTAATACACGTGCGGATTGCGGCCCGTCTCGTCCTTGTAAGCCTCCAGCTTCTGCTCCGCCTTCAGCTTTTCGAATTCGGCCTTTTCGAGCGTGTAGAAGCGGATGGCGCCGGTGGGACAGCTGTGCGCGCAGCGCGGCATATCCCAGCCGTCGTCGAGAAGGTGCGCGCAGAAGGTGCATTTCTGCGGGATTTCCGCCGCATCGTTCCAATATATGGCACCATGCGGGCAGCTGTCGACCATGGCCCTTTTGCCCTTTGATTTGACGGGATCGATGAGGATCACGCCGTCCTCGCGCTTCACCACGCAGTCCGGAAAATCCTTCACGCAGGGCGCGTTTTCACAGTGCTGGCAGGGCATCGGAAGAAAGCTGCAGTCTATTCTCGGATACTGTCCCCTTTCCTTGCGCTGTATGTTCATCCAGCGGGGTCCGTGACGCGGCTGCTCATCGGTGTAAGGCAGCCATTTGTTCATTACATGCTCGTCCTTGCACGCGACAAAACAGTTGTTGCAGTCATGACACAAGGAAATGTCAATCACCATGTAGCGTTGCTGTGTCATTGGAGCCTCCCCCCTTCCCATTTCTCAATCTGAATCAGGAAATGCTCGGTAGCCATACCGGATGTATGCTTTCCGATGAACTTCTTCGTGCTGAGGATGTTGATACAGCCGCCTCTGTCGGGGGATTCGCCCGGGACGCCGATGGGCTGATACTCAGCGGAGGATTCGTAGCAGTGGCAGGTTCCCGGCGGCACGCGCTCGGTAATCTGCGCGGCAAGTATGACTTCGCCGCGATCATTGAACGCCTTCACGAGATCGCCTTCTGCAATCCCTCTGTCCGCCGCGTCTTTGGTATTGATGCGTATGATCCAGTAATCGTGTCCGTCCACGCACACGCGATGATCCTTGATATCGTTCATGAACGCGTCCTTGCCGTCGCCCATGGTGTGGAAGCTGAATCTCGGATGGGGCGAAAGCACGGCGAGCGGGTACTTTTCCTTGTTCTCGTAGTGATATCCCTGCCAGGGGCGTATGTACCGGGTAAGGGGCGGGCGGGTCTCATCCTTCTCTCCCAAGGATTTCTCAAAGCGCAGCAGACTCTGGGACAGAAGCTCGATCTTGCCCGACTGCGTCTGCATGCCCGACTGCCTCACCTGATCGCCCGGCCTGAAGCGGCCCGGTTTCGGGGTGTCCATCTCGCGGCCTTCCGCGAACCAGCGGAACGCGGTGTTGCGCGGGCGGGTCTTGTTGTCGGGAACCACGACGTAGCCCTTTTCGACGAACCTTTCCCACGTGATAATCTTGGGCAGATCCGTCGCGTGGAAGAGCTGCTTCACCCAGCCCAGCTCGTCCTTTCCCTCGGTGAAGGGGCCTTCGATGCCGAGGCGTTGGGAGAGCATGCGGAATATCTCGTAGTCGGACTTCGACTCGCCCAGCGGTTCAATGCACTTCTGCTGGAAGGAGATGAGCCGGTGATTCGACTGGGAGAAGGAGCCGGGAATATATCCGGCGCAGTTGGCGAATTCGGAGATGTCCCAGCGCTCGAAGTTCGTGCAGGCGGGCAGGATGATGTCTCCGAACGGGGTTTCTCCCTCAAACCATATGGCTTGGAACACGGCTATGGGCAGCTCCTTCGTGCGATACTGCCGCGCATAGCGGTTCGTGTCGCCCATGGTGCCGATGTGGGGCCCGCCGTATTTGTAGAGCATCTGGATTTTGGAAAAACCGTCCGCCGGGTATTTGTACTTCATGAACTGCTGTTCGATGGATGCGCCGACAAAGCCCTTTCCGCGCCATTCCATCTCGCCCTCAAGAAAGGTCTCGGGGATGCGCAGACGCGGTATGAACTGGGCGGAAGGCACGTTCAGATTGGACGGCGCCGATCTGCTGGTTACGCCGTCGAACATCCTGTAAACCAGTTCCAAGCCCGCGGCCGAATTGTCGCAGTCGCCGGAGATGCCGCCTTCGGCGTAGCCCGGGAAATAGAACTCGTAGTCCGTCGGGGCGCCCTGTGTCGTGCTGTACATGTTGATTCCGGGTTTTCCGAGACCCTGCAAGGCCGCGAGAGCGACCATCATGCGCGTCCACTCCATGCCCGAGGGTCCGCGGCAGGCGCCGCCCCAGCCGCCGAGACCGCCGGCCGCGAGCTGCGTCTTGTTTCTCGCCCACTCCCGTGCGAGCGCGCGGATATCGTGCGCGGGAATGCCCGTTTCCTTCTCGCCCCATTCGGAGGTCTTCGGCTCGCCGTCGGTTTCGCCGAGCAAATAGGCCTTGAACTCGTCGAAGCCGAAAACGCGCTCGGCCACATACTCCTTGTCGTACAGGCCTTCCGTAACCCACACGTAGGCTATGGCCGCCGCCAGAGCCGCGTCGGTTCCTATCTTCGGGGAGAACCACTTGTCGGCGTACAAGACGGCGGAATGATTGAAATACGGGTCGATGAATACCATCTTGATGCCGAGTTCCTTCATCCAGCGGCGGCGGACGGTGCTTTCATAGGCCGAGTAGATGCCGGCGTTGGTTTCGGGATCGGACGACCAGAATACGATCATCGTCGAGTTTTTCACCGTGTCTTCAAAGAGATCCCATTGCTCCGGGTTGCCGAGGCCCCCGGTAAAGCCCCAAGAATGGACGGCGCCCCAGTGCCAGCCTTCCCAGCTGTCGGGGTTGTGGTCGGCGTAGGTGATGCCGGCGAGGTTCATAAAGCGGAACAGGGTGCTGTGGCGGTATCCGACATTACCCCAAAGATGGTGGGAACTGGGTTCCGCAACGATGGCGCCCGGACCGAAATCGCGCTTGATGCGGATCATTTCGCTCGAAACGATGTCGAGAGCCTCATCCCAGCTGATCCTTTCATAACCGGGATAATTTGGATCTCCCCCCTGCGCCGGCTCGCCGCGCTTCAACTCATTGCGCTCGCCGCCGGGATCGAAGCCGATGCGCTTCAGGGGGTACAAGATGCGCCGCTTTGAGTGAACCATCGCCTTATACCCCGCCGTATAAGCCGTATACGTCGTCTTTCTCGGGGGGCTGAGCTTGCGCCCCCGCGCCTCGACCACCCATGACGCAGGATCGTCATCCGTGAGATCCATCGGATAGACGCGCACGATCTTGTTCTCGTTGACGTCAACGTCAACATAGACGGGCCCGCCCGTTGTGGAATTGGTTTTCCTTACAATATTACCCAACACTGCCTCCTCTCCTTCAACACCGCCGCAAAGTGAAACGCGGCCTTTTACGATCTGATTCGACACAGTCCATTTTTGAGCACCGCCCTCAGGCGGAACCGGCTATGTGAACGCGCAACTTTCCATAAGCGCGAGGATCGTTTATATTTCTAAAAAAATCGCTCGTATTCCCGAGCGCATCGAATTCCCCCGCTCGCGCGGAGACACGAATCGGAAAAGATCGGTAAGCTTGTTGCATCCGTTTTTAAGATTTGATATCGGTTTAACATCGTGCGTCACCGCCTTCATTTTAGCACGCCAAATTCATTTTTGTAAAATTCCTCTTTATCATTACACTTATAACAAAATCAACGGATTGCCGTGCTTTTACGGTCGCCTCCGAGAAGAAGGCCGTCATCGGACGGGCAGTATCCCGTTTTCATACGCGTTGCGCGCGTCCTCGAAGTTGTAGGCCGTGCCGTCCGCGACCACGTTGTTGCCGGTG
>JAITLA010000083.1 GCA_031278145.1 Eubacteriales Family XIII. Incertae Sedis bacterium | reverse complement strand
CGGGGAAAATGAGCAATCCCCCACTGACGCCTATGTTTTGAGGGGCGGCGGGCGAAGCCCTTGTCCCCTCAAAACATCCGTTCAACAATTGAAGTGCGCCTTTGGCGCTTCAATTTTGGGCGGAGCCAAAATTGAACGACGCCGCCCAATTCCCCTGCCGAAAGGCCGGGGCCGGCGCTTCATCCGGCCGGCGTGGGCTTGCAATCCCCCGGCGGCTATGTTCTGCGGGGCGGCGGGCGAAGCCCTTAACCCCGCAGAACATCCGTTCAACAATTTGGGTGCGCTCCGCGCTCAAATTTGACGGAGCCAAATTTGAACGACGCGGATATCGACGGCGATCTTTCTCTTGTTCACAATGATCACGGCAATATACCCCCACCCTACATTTTTCGTTCTTTCCGGACTAAAAGATTTGCACTTACTCTGCAATTGGTGTAAAATAAATAAGAAAGCTCAGGCCTCCGCGCTGCGTGGGTGCATTCCCGCTCTCCCGCTTTCCGGCATTCCGGTTGCGCGAATTGTCTGTGAGGAAAGGATTTTATGAATGAGCGCCGATCGAAAGAACATCCTGCTTGTAGATGACATCGAGTTGAACAGGGAGATTCTTTACGAATTATTTCACGAGCAATACAATGTGCTTGAAGCGGAGAACGGGCAGATTGCGCTCGATTTGATCGCCGAATACGGGCAGACGATCGCCATCGTGTTGCTTGACATCGTTATGCCCGTCATGGACGGTTTCGGCGTGCTTGAAAATATGATTCTGAACAAATCCATAGAAACCATACCCGTTATCCTGATCACGGCGGAAAGCGACGAGGAAAAGGCGCTGATGGGCTATTCCATGGGCGTCGTCGATATCATCAACAAACCGTTCAACCCCGATATCGTAAGGCGTCGCGTGCAGAATACCGTGGACCTCTACCTGCACAAGTTCTATCTGGAGGATATGGTCGAAAGGCAGACCAAGGCGCTCGAACTCCAAAACGAGCAGTTGAAGATGTCGAATACTTTCATAATCGACGCTTTGAGTACCGCCGTCGAATTCCGTGATCACGAATCCGGACAGCATATCATAAGGATACGCGCGCTGACCCGCATATTGCTGGAAACCCTTTCGGAACTCAACGAGAAATACAGCCTGTCCCCGGAGGAAATAGACGATATCGCCAGCGCTTCCGCCATGCACGATATAGGCAAGATCGCGATATCGGACCTCGTATTGCTGAAGCCGGGCCGCCTTACGGCGGAGGAATTCGCGGTTATGAAAACCCATACGACCGAGGGCTGCGCGATTCTGGAGAGCATCAACTTTACGGGAAATCTCGCGTATTACAAATACTGTTACGATATCTGCCGCCACCATCACGAGCGCTGGGACGGCCGGGGTTATCCCGACGGACTCAAGGGCGACGAGATACCGCTTTGGGCGCAGGTCGTGTCGCTGGCCGATGTCTATGACGCGCTCACGAGCGATCGCGTCTATAAGCCCGCGATCAGCCATGACGTGGCCGTGAAGATGATCATGGACGGCGAATGCGGCGTGTTCAACCCGGAGTTGCTTTTATCCTTTGAAAAGATCGCCGTGCAATTTCTCGATCCCGAAAAGATCAAGGAGAAATCCGCGCTGACCGCCTCGACGCCGAGCCTCCCGATTGCGGATTCCGATATCCTGCTTTTGGGCGACGCCGCGAATTCGGTTGAACTCGAACAGGCCAAGCAGCGTATCATCACGGGGCTTACGGACGACGCCATATTCGATTACGATATGAAAACCGACGCGGCCAACCTGTCCAAGGGACTCAAGGATATGTTTTCCCTGCGGGAGGAAAGGATAGAGGGCTTCCGGCATTTTCTTCTGAACTGTGAGGAACTCAAGCGGGAACAGCGCGAGTGGCTGCTGAACGCGGTCCTGAAGCTGGACAAGCAGAAGCCCGATATGGAAACGGACCTGGATGCAAAGCTTACGTCCGGCGCCGCCGTACTGCGAACGTACATCCGGGCCGTGTTTGAAAGCGGGGCGGAAAACGCCCCGAAAGCGGGCTACGTCGGAAAACTCGTCAAGCTGTAGGCGCTTAGGGTTCGCGCTTCGGACAAAAATCGCTTGTTTGTGCGGTGTTTCGGCGGTTATCCTTATAGGATTTCGATCTGACAGGCCCGCATCGCCTCTATAGCCCGCGCATGGCTCTCGGGTGTAACGCCGGCGCAGCAGGCGGCGTCCACCGCGATCTCCGTCTCCGGCAGAAAGGCTTGCAGCAACAGGGCGTTGGCGATGACGCAGATATCCGTACACAGCCCCGCGAGTTCCACGCGCGCAATGGGGCTCTTTTCATGTTCGAGCGCCAGATAAGCGGCGAGTTCCCGCGAGCCGAAGCCGGTCTTTGTGAAAGCCTTGCCCCCGATCTTGAAGCGCAGGTCCTCCAATTCCCCGTATAGACGCCAGCCCTCCGTGCCTTCGATACAATGCGGAACGGGCAGTTTGCGTCCCTCGCGCGTGTGCAGGTAGTCCGCGCCGTGGGTGTCGTAGGTGAAGAGAACGTCGCCGTCAAAACCCCATATCTTTTCAACGACGGCGGGCACGATCGCGACGGCCTCCCGGCTGCCGAGCGCTCCGTCCACAAAGTCTTTCTGCATATCGACTATGATCAGATAATGACGCATTCGGTATACTCCTCGTTTTTAAAATACAGGGAATGCCATTCCCGGCCCGGGCGGCACGCGGGGATTTCGGACGGGCGCGCCCGCGCGTTCGTGTCAAATGTCCTCGATCTGCCAGTCGATCGGCGCGACGCCGTTTTCCGCGAGGAAAGCGTTGGCCTTGCTGAAATGTCTGCATCCGAAAAAGCCTCGATGTGCCGACAGCGGACTCGGGTGCGGCGCCTCCAGCACCAGATGCCGCGGGTTGTTCAGCATACGCTTCTTCTCCTGCGCGGGCCGGCCCCACAGGAAGTATACGATCGGCCGGTCCTGTTTGTTCACCGCCCGGATCACCGCGTCCGTAAACGTTTCCCAGCCCATTCCCCGGTGCGAATTCGCTTGGTGCGCCCGCACGGTGAGTACGCTGTTGAGCAGGAGCGTTCCCTGATCGGCCCATTTTTTGAGATAGCCGTTGTTTGGGATACGGCAACCCAGATCGTCGTGCAACTCCCCGTATATATTGATGAGCGAGGGCGGAATGTCCTTTTGGTCGGGCGGGACGGCGAAGCTTGCCCCGATCGCCTGATGTTCGTTGTGGTAAGGGTCTTGGCCGATCAGCAGGACCTTTACATCGCGCAGGGGCGTGAAATGAAAAGCGTTGAAAATATCGTCCGCCGCGGGGTAGATCCTGCGCGTTCGATACTCCTCGATCAGGAAACGTCGCAACTCCGGATAGTAGGGTTTTTGGAATTCATCCCCTATCACATCCAGCCAGTCATTGCTGATCTTCGGCATAGGCTCCTCCTGTTTTTCGCGTATTTCCGCCATCAGTATACCGGAGGAATCGGAAATTGGCAAGCCGCTTGTGCGATTGCGTTTCCGCAAAACAAAACGCCCGGCGGCAAAACGACAAAAACAGAATTATATTTTCTGCCGTTCTGTCAATTCGCGTTCACGATCCAATTCTCGGCGCAATGCGTCCTCTGTCGGCAGGTACGGCATGTATTTTGAACGACGGCGTCAGTCCCCCGCCTCTACAGGCGGCGGGTTTCAGCTTCACAAGCTGTCAGTGGCGGGTGCAATCCCCCACTGACGCCTATGTTTTGAGGGGCGGCGGGGACGGTA
>JAITLA010000070.1 GCA_031278145.1 Eubacteriales Family XIII. Incertae Sedis bacterium | reverse complement strand
ATCAGATAGACGGACTTGCCGCCCGCCTGCGTCGCGGCCTCGCTGACCGCGCGCTTCTCCACCTCGGTGACGCCGCTCGGCACGCAGACCATGATCTTGGGCTTGAAGAGCTTGCTCGCCCCGCAGGTCTTGCGTATGAAGTATTTGAGCATGCGCTCGGTGATGTCGTAATCGGAGATCACGCCGTCCTTGAGCGGCCGCACCGCGACGATGTTGGCCGGCGTGCGGCCGAGCATCTGGCGCGCCTCTTCGCCGACGGCCACGATCTCATTGGTGTCCCTGTTGATTGCGACGACGGAGGGCTCGTTCAGAACGACGCCCTTGCCTTTTATGTAGACAAGCACATTCGCGGTGCCGAGATCTATGCCCACCTCTCCGGAAAACGCCAATAGAATCAACTCCTTTGTTACCAATCAAACCCCTCGCAAATCATCGCGGCGTTTGAATGCTTTTGATTGAACCCTTGAACAGCGGCGCCCCTTTCATCGGGGTCCGAAAAGCGCGCCCAAGGCCGGCAAGATCCCCGCAGACCCACGTTCCTATTATACACGTTCCCCCCGGGCATTTCAATTTATTTTTGGAATTCCGGACTTGCAAGGCGACGCGCTTTCGCTTACAATGTTACTGTTCGAAGGTGGGCGTGCGGGACGGCGGGCAAGTCCCGCACAATCGATCCGCGCATGAGAGGATTTTATGATACATCGCTACAGATTCGACGATTTGAACATCGTCTTGGACGTGAACAGCGGCGCCGTGCACCTCGCCGGCGACGCGGCGTATCGCGCGCTCGCGTTTTTCGAAACGGCGGCGGACGCGGACGCGGGCGCGGCTGCGGCGAGCGCCGCGCTCGCCGCGGAATTTCCCGAAGCGGCGCTCGCGGAGGCCCTGTCGGAGATACGGACGCTGATCGACGAGGGAACGCTCTTCAGCGAGGAGGCGCCGCTCGCGGACGAGGCGATCACGGGGCGCGGCGCGGTCGTCAAGGCCCTGTGCCTGCACGTCGCCCACGACTGCAACATGTCTTGCCGCTACTGCTTCGCGGACGATGGCGCCTTCGACGGGCAAAGGACGCTGCTGCCCGCGGAAACGGGCAAACGCGCCATCGATTTCCTGCTCACGCATTCGGGAAACAGGCGCAGGCTCGAAATCGATTTCTTCGGCGGCGAGCCCCTGCTGAATTTTCCCGTCGTCAAGGCGCTCGTCGCCTACGCCCGCGCGCGCGAAAGGGACTTCGGCAAACACATAGGCTTCACGATCACGACGAACGGCCTGCTGCTCGACGCGGAAAAGGAGGCCTTCTGCAACGCGCATATGGACAACGTGATCCTGAGCATGGACGGCAGGCCCGAAGTCCACGACGCGATGCGCAAAACCGCGGGCGGGGGTCCCACCTACGCCTCGGTCCTGAAAAATCACAAGCGCTTCGTCCAAAACAGAGAGGGCAAGCACTACGTGCGCGGCACCTTCACGCGGCACAATTTGGACTTCTCCGAGGACGTGCGGCATCTGGCCGATCTCGGCTTTCGCAACATCTC
Source organism: Eubacteriales Family XIII. Incertae Sedis bacterium (assembly GCA_031278145.1). Next base: position 3,602 of record JAITLA010000070.1, on the reverse strand, counting down.
GGCGGAGCCCGTCGTCGCGGGCGAGGACCGCGACTTCGCGTTGCGCGAGGCGGATCTCCCGCGCATCCTCGCGGAATACGACCGCTTGGCCGCGTTCTGCCTCGCGCGCGAGAGAAGCGGCGAGGGCATCTCCTTCTTTCATTTCAATGTGGATCTCGAACGGGGGCCCTGCGTGTTCAAGCGGATTGCGGGCTGCGGCGCGGGCACGGAGTACGTCGCGGTGTCGCCGGAGGGGGATCTCTACCCCTGCCACCGCTTCGTCGGAAACCCCGCCTTCCGCATGGGCGGACTGCACGACGCGACCTTCGAAAATCCGTTCTACGAGGTCTTCAACCGCGCGCACGTCCAAAGCAAGCCGGACTGCCGGGCCTGCTGGGCGAAATTTCACTGTGGCGGCGGCTGCCACGCCAACGCCTGGCAGATGAACGGCGACATACTGAAGCCCTACGCCCTCGGCTGCGCGCTCGAACGAAAGCGCGTGGAATGCGCAATCGGCATCCGTGCCGCCCTGATCGAGGACTGAGGTCCCCGCGCGCAGGCATATCTGCAAGTATCCGCCGGCATTTCCCGACGCGTGCCGGCACCTGCCTTAAAGTGTTGAAATTTCAACATTTTTCATCGAAAAACGCGCCTTTTCAAATTGACAAATCCCTTCGTTTTCCGTATAATGATAAGTGACAGGAAGAAAAATTCGGGGCCTGCCGGCGAACACCCGCACAGCGCCGGCGCGTGTTTTTTTGTCGGTCGAGGCGAGGAAGGCCGGCGGCGCGGCAAGGAGCAAGCGCCGAACCGTGCGAGTCCCTTGCCGGCGGGCCCTGTACCTGTGCGACAAGCATTGCCGCGCGGCGTTTTTTTATATCCGCGGCAAACAGGGGCGCTTGTCGCGAAGGAGGCCGGGCTTGCCCGCCGCCCTTCGAAGCACCTATCGTATATTGAAATGAAAGGGATAATAAAGGGATGAGAAAAGAAACCTTCGGGAGAGATCTATCTCTGCTCGTCGCATTCGTTTTCCTGCTGACGAGCATAGGGCCTTTTGCATTCGCGGCGGGCGTGGACAGTGGTCGCACAATCGAATTCACGCCCAATCTTCCGACGTTTACCACGGCGGACAGTGCCGCAACCGTCAGGACCCCGAAAAAAATAAGCATGGTGGCGCCCATACTGCCGAATACGCCCGACAAGCGAGAGATTTGGGTTGAGATCGCCACCGGGAGCAGCCTGAAAACGGTCCAAAAATTCTATCTGACGGACAAGGCCGCCAAGCCCAACCCCGCCGTCACCGGAACGGCTTTGAAACTCGACAAGCTCCCGGGCAAAACGACGCAAGCCGCATTCGCCTATATCGGCATTGTGGATGGAGCGACGCTGCAACAGGATGAATTTGTCACGATCACGGCGGTGGATATGAGCAATCAAACGGTGGTGGGTTCCTTTGGGTTCACCGTCAAAAAGTACACCGGCGGCGGCACCGGCGGCGGCGGAAGCGGTGGCGGCAAGCCGAGCCAAAAGCCCGCGGACAAGAAGCCGACACCGGCGAAGCCCGACACGGGAACGAGCGGACAGAGCAGCCGCTTCAATGACGTCAAGACCACCGACTGGTTCTACGCCGACGTGGAATACGTCGTGAAAAACGGCCTCTTCGCAGGCGTGAGCACAAGCACCTTCGCCCCGCGCACACCCATGACGCGCGGCATGATCGTGACCGTGCTCGGCAGGCTCGACGGCGTGAGCACGAGCGCCTACACGAGCGGCTCCTTCAGCGACGTCGCGGCGGGGCAATACTATACCGCATACGTCGAGTGGGCGAAGGCGCGGGGGATCGTGAACGGCGTCGGCGGCAACCGCTTCGCGCCCGACGCGGAGGTTTCGCGGCAGGACTTCGCGGTGATACTCCTGCGCTACGCGGAGTTCTCGAAGAAGACGCTTCCCAACACGCGGCAGCCCGTCTTATTCACCGATGAATCGGAGATTGCGGGTTACGCGAAGAACGCCGTCCGGACGCTGTACGCCGGCGCAATCGTAAACGGCGTGGGCAAGAACGCGTTCAGTCCGACCAAGAGCGCCACGCGCGCCGAGGTCGCGGCGATGCTGCACAGGTTTGTCGAGGCGACGAAGAAATAGGGCGAAGAATACGGATCGAGCGCCCCGAAAGCGGACGGGAAACCCCCGCCCGCTTTCTTTTTTTGACGCGCCCTTGCAATCCGCCGCGCGCGCGGTTATAATATCTTCCGAGGGCCCGCGGGCGCACAAAGCCGGCGGCGAGGACCCCGCCGGCCCGATACAGCGAAAAGAACGAAGGAGAGGAACCATGAAGCACATCAAAACCATCGCAAAACCCACGTTGAAGGTCACGGCCGGCAAGGGCTGCGGCGAATGCCAAACCTCCTGCCAATCGGCCTGCAAGACCTCCTGCACCGTGGGAAATCAAACCTGCGAAAGCGACAAGCGCCGCTGAGGCGGACGGAGCGAGGGCCGCGCCGGCCCCGCTCCGCCGCCCGGCCGGCCAATCAATCACTCAAACCGAACAGCGTGTACACGCGCCACAGCAGCGTCACGGTTTCCGCGCGCGTGGCCGGCTTCACGGGCTCCAAGAGCCCCGTGTCGGCACCCTTCACGACGCCCTTTTCGACGAAGGCGGACAGGGGCGCGACCGCGTGGGTCGCGACCTGCGCGCGATCCGGGAAGCCGTCCAGAGCGGAGGGCAGGACGCTCGTATCCAGCTTGCCCATGAGCACGAGCGCGCGGTAGGTCATCGCAAACATATCCTGCCGCGTCAGCTGCGCGTCGGGATCAAACATATCGGATCCGATGCCCGTGACGATGCCGGCCCGCTTCGCGGACGCGACGGCCCGGTAATAGTAGGCGTCCGGCGCGATGTCCGTGAAGCCGCCCGCGGCGTCCTGCTCCGTATACAGGGAGAACATGTTCATGAGCATGAGGATGAAGTCCGCGCGCTTGATGTAGCCGTCGGGCAGGAAGGTCCCGTCGGGGTAGCCGTTCACGCCGCCAAGCTTGGAAACGGCCTCGATGGATTCCCTCGCCCAGTGATCGGCGGTGTCGGAGAACACCGTGCCGCCGTCCGCCGCCGCTTCGCCGGCCTCGCCGGTCCCGTCCGCCGCGCCGGCCTCGTCCTTCCGCACGCCCGCATCGTTGAGCTCCTTGATCAGGGTGTAGAGCGCGGGATTGTCCGCGAAGGCCTTGTAGGCGTACATGATATAGCCGCTCACGTTCGCTTCGGCCCTGTTGAACGCGAGCTGCCGGCTGATTTCATCCACCCCATGCCAAGGACTCGCCGCGTCCGCGTTGCCCGTTCTGTAGGCGGCCTGCCCGATGTACAGCTTCACGTTCGTGCCCGCAACCGTATCGGCCCACCAGTTGACGAGGGTCGTGTATTCCGCGATCTCGTAGCCTATGTTCCAGTATATCTGCGGCGCAATGTAATCGACGATGCCGCGCTTGACCCAGCCGCGCGTGTCCGCGAATTTCTGAATCAGCGCTTCGCTGCCCTTCGTATCGCTGCCCAGGGGCGTCGTGGAGCTGTTGGCCCATATCCCCACGGGACTGACGCCGAACACGACGTTCCTTCCGCTTCCGTGCGCGAC
>JAITLA010000067.1 GCA_031278145.1 Eubacteriales Family XIII. Incertae Sedis bacterium | reverse complement strand
ATTCTTCAAGCCGGCTCAGTTCCTCTTCCGTTTTCGCCCGAAACAGCGACAGCAGCAGCTGCAATTCGTCCGTATCGTCCATGTCCTCGGGCAGCTTGCGGACCTCGAAGTAATGCAGCAGCATTTTGTCCGTCAGCGGCGTGTGGCGCCTCACCTCGAGCGGCAGAAACTCGGAATGATACTCCGCACAGTCGAACACCGTTTCGTCGAGTATGCTGATTATGATCACCCGCGGCAGCTTGGAATACGCGCTGCCGGATCGAAGCGCCGCCGAATACGCGCGCGCCCAATGGTACAGGGAACGCTCGGGAAAGTCGCCCTCGTTTTCAACCTGCACCTCCAGATTGACCCGCGTTCCGTCAAGGGTCATATTGATGTCAAGCCGGCAGAACTTATCGTCCAAGGCTTCGGGCGGTATTTCGGGATTCGTGATCACAAACTCCGCAATGCTGCCGGCCGCGATTCCGAGAGCCGCCGCCACAAGCCTTTTGAGCAGTTCCGGGTACTTGACGAAGAGCATTTTGAACAATGTGTCATGGGTGAATTTGTATTTCAGTTCGGTCACGGGTATAGCCCTCCGTATTGAATATTTTAGCACGCCTGCGGCATAATTGCAATAAAACTTAAGCCGGACAGGCCAAAATCAAGATTAAAATGTTATCAAAATACGCTCTGCGGGTCCTCAGCCCTGCGCGTCCTCGGCGTAAGCGACGGGATGGATGTGATTCCACTCGCGCCGGACGGTTTCGACGATGCGCAGCAGCTTCCCGATATCGGGATTTTCGAGGCGCACGGATTCCTCTATGCGACGCACGGCGGCGGGCAGGCCCGTTATGTGCGCCCATTCGCGGGACAGGGCGAGCAGCGAGGCAAAGCCCGCCGCGAAGCCCGCGCGTTCCGCCTGCGGCACGCCGTAGATCAGGCCGGGCCGGCGGTGCTTCGCGTCCACGAACAGCGCTTCCCCGCTCAGAGCGAATTTGTCCGCGCACAGGAGGAAATCCTCCGCTTCGAGCAGCAGCGGCAAAACCGCGTGCAGCACGCCAAGCACCTCGTCCAAATGGCGGAAGGGATGATCCGCGAAGCGCAGGAAGCCCGTGGTGTCGTAGCGCAGGAGCCGCTTGCCGTTCACGGTCAGTACCACGACGGGCAGCACGGCGCCGCAGCGCCCCGACGCCAAGATTCGCTCCTCGAAGGGCAGCAGCTCCGAAGCATCCGCCTCCACGCGGCGCTTGCCGCCCTCCGCATCGATTAAGTGCAGCATAAAATCCTCCTTCTCAACAAACCGGCCCCGCGTTTCTTCGGCCCGGCCAAACGGTTCCGCCGCTTCGCGGCTCCCGGCGCGCGTGCCCGCCGGCGAATCGCGGCGCGATCAATTTCCACCGCACTTCGCGCAGGGCGTATAGCCGCGCGCCTCGGCCTCCTCGAGCTCTATCGGGATCACGTAGCGATCCACGGAACCACAATCGCCGCGATGAAAGGCTTTCCCCGCGCTTTGGAAGCAATAGACGAGGCTGCCTGCGGGCAGCGAGCCCGGATCGCACAACTTGCAAGGCGCGTAGCGCTGCCTGACGCCCGCGCCGAGCGTGAGCTCCTTGGGGTACACCGTGACATAGCCGCACGTTTCGCCGTGGTACTTCGTTCCCGAACGCGGGAAGATCCATACGGTGCGCGAGTCCTTCTCCTCCTCAAGTTCCGCGTTCGTCATGGGGACGTCCGCGTTGTTCGCGCCGACGAAGGCCCTGCAGAGTATCGTATCCGATACGGGTATCGCGCGTATGAGGGCGGCCGGCAGCTTGACGCCGATGTCGTAATCGATTGTCACGCGTATCTGCTCCGTGTATTCCCCGAGGCCGTAGCGGTAATCGAAGCGCGCGACGCGCAGATTCTCAAGCTCGTCGCCGTTCTCCGCAAGGATGCGCTTCTCGACGTCGCCCTTGAAAAACAGGGGATAGGGCGTCAGTACGGCCTCTGCGGCCGCCTTTCCCGTTTCGTCCGCAAGGGCGTGAAACGCGTTTTCCTGCACCGCGATCAGCTTGATCAAATGGGCTATCGTCAGCACGGATATGATGAAGATCGGCAGGAATATCGCCGCCTCGAGCGTGAACGAGCCCCGTCGCGATCCAAAGCTTCCTTTCGTTTGCACTTCGCGATCACCCCTCCTCCGGCGCGTCGTAGCTCTGCCTGTAGCGGTAATCGTCGCCGTTCATGACGAGCTCGTAGCGCAGACCCGTATAGTGCTCGCGGAGCAGGAAGGCCTCGTAGTATCCCGTCTTCATGTTGATCTGTATCAGATCCATGCTCCGCAGCAGCTTGTTCTCCCGCGACGTGAAGTAGAGGAAGAGGCGCAGGTAATCGCCGTAGGAAAAACCGCTTTCGCTGCGCGGGCACACCATTCCGGTGGAGCGCGAGGCATTCCCCGATACGTCCTTGATGTCGGGCGCCGGCGCGTTTTCCGAGCGCGGGGTCGAGAGAAACGCAAAAACGATCCTCGGAAGGTCCTCGACGCCGACCGCCCAGTTGTCGCTTCCCTTGACGAGCGCGACCTTCCGTCCCGCGCGAAGCAGCTTCAGGTCGTTCTCCGTTTCCACCGCCACCCAAGCCGCATACACGAGTTCTCTGATGAGCGGCGCGGGTACCGTGGGCAGGGCGGCGCACAGCGCGGTCACAACGCCGTCGGCCTGCGCGCGCAGCGCGCCGTTGCCGTGGACGCAGACCTCGTTCAGCGCGAACCTGAGCAGGCGAAGCCTGCTCTCGACGCCCTTCAGGTTTTCCGCGTCCGAGGCGGTGCCGACGATGATGTACTCCGCCTCGTTTTGGAAGAAGCGCGTGTGCCCGGCCGCGAGATTCGGCACGGCTGCGTAGGCGTGCGCGAAGCGGGCCATGATGTATTCCGAAACGAGAAAGGCGTCCGTACCGCCGTTCAGCAGCTCGCCGGCGGAGGGCAGCCC
>JAITLA010000270.1 GCA_031278145.1 Eubacteriales Family XIII. Incertae Sedis bacterium | reverse complement strand
CGCGGGCGCTGCCCGGCGCGGAGTTGGCCGCGCTGCTGCGGGATTTTGGACTTCCGGTCGCGGTCTTTCCGTCCGTCGAGGCCTGCATTCGAGAAACCCTCCGCATGGCTGACGGGGATGATGTGATATGCGCGCTCGGCTCAACCTACCTTCTCAGGGATGTGTACGCGTATTTCGCAAGCCCCGCTTCTCAGATAAGCGACAGCGGATCGTCGCACGCGAGGCCGAAGGCGTCCGAAACGCCGGCGCAGGTGCACCGGCCGCGATAGGTGTTCACGCCGTCGCGCAGATGGGCGTCTTCGCGGATCGCGGTTTCGAGGCCCTTGCCCGCGATCTCCAGCCCGAATTGCAGCGTCGTGTTCGTCAGCGCAATCGTGCTCGTGCGCGCGAGGGCGCCCGGCATGTTCGCAACGCAGTAATGCACGATTCCGTCAACGATGAAGGTCGGTTCCCGGTGGGTCGTCGGGTGGGTCGTTTCGAAGCAGCCGCCCTGATCGACCGCGACGTCCACGAGCACGCTGCCCGGCTTCATCAGCGCGAGATCCTCCCGCTTCACGAGGCTCGGCGTCTTTCTGCCGGGCAGCAGCACCGCGCCGACGACCACATCCGCGCCGACGATGCCGGAGCGGATGTTCGAAGGCGTGCTCCTGAGCGTCTGCACGCGGCTGCCGAACAGGTTGTCGAGCTCCGCGAGCCGCCGCGCGGCGATGTCCAGAATCGTCACGTTCGCGCCGAGCCCCACCGCGATCTTGCAGGCCTCGGTTCCGACCGTGCCGCCCCCGATGATCATCACATTTCCCTTCTCCACGCCGGGCACGCCGGCGAGCAGAACGCCCCTGCCGCCGTAGGTCTTTTCGATGTACTTCGCGCCCTCCACGACGGACATGCGGCCCGCAATCTCGCTCATGGGCGCCAGACAGGGCAGGCCGCCGTGCGCGTCCGTAATGGTTTCATACGCCACGGCCGACACGCCGGCGCCGAGCAGGGCGTCCGTCTGCGCCTTGTCCGCCGCGAGGTGCAAATACGCGTAGAGGATCAGCCCGTCCCGCAGGTATTTGTACTCGGGCGCAATCGGCTCCTTCACCTTGACGATCATGTCCGCCGAGGCCCAGACCGCCGCCGCGCCGTCCGTCGCCTTGCCGCCCGCCGCCGTGTACTCCTCGTCGGGAAAACCCGAGCCGAGGCCGGCGCCGCGCTCGAACAGGACGCTGTGCCCCGCCGCCGTGTACTCCTGCACGCAGTTTGGCGTGAGGCCCACACGATATTCATGGTTCTTGATCTCTTTTACCAATCCGACAATCATCTTCGTACCCTCCAAAATCCGATTCCATATACCGCCCATCACCCTTATTATATTGCGCCGCGTCGAATCCGCAAGCGGGCAAAGCACCCGAAACGGGCAACGCGCCGCGCCAAGAGTTTCTTGTCAAGCAACTCCGGGCGGTGTATAATGGATTTGCGCACACCCGCGCGCAAGGGCGCGCACGATTTTAACGGATGTTCGACAAATAGGGAACGGAGCCGTATACGGAATGGAATGCGATCCTTCGGAAAGATTGAGAGAGCAGATCGGCGTCTACCGCAAGGCCGCCGGCATCACGATGGAAGAGCTCGGACGGCGCATCAACAAGAACAAGACGACCGTATGGAAGTACGAAAAGGGCCTTATCCGGATCGACCTGCGCACGCTGTACGACATCGCGGGTGCGCTTGGCGTCAGCGTGTCGCATCTCGTGGACGCCGCTTCCGTGCCGAACGCGGAGCGCGCGGAGCACGCGGCCGCGGAGAGGCCCGCGCACACGTACTACATGTATTATTACGACGGTTACAGAAAGAAGCTGAGCCGCAGCTTCATCCGTGTCGGCGCGCAGGGAAACGAAGCGTCCATGTTTTACCACCTCAACGCCTTCGACCGGCCGGAGGGCTGCCGCGATTTCTACACGGGCAGGGTTTCCGTCGCCGAGCCGTACATGAATTTCGTCTTCCGCAATGTGAACAACCGGTTCGAAACGCTGTTCATCGTGGCAAAGGAACCGTTCAAGAATGTGGGTGTCATGAAAGGGCTGCTCACGGGCATCTCCTACAAGGTGTTCCAACCGATCAGCTTCAAGGTCGTCATGGCGGAGTATGAGCTCACGGAGGATGCGGCGCTCGCCGAATGGCTTTCCGTCCGCAAGACCGACGCCGCGCATTTCCGCAAATACAACGCCTTTGTGCTGTCGGAGGAGTACGACCGATTCAAGCCGCGCGCCCATCCCTCGGCGAGCCGGGGCGGGGCTTCGAACGATTCCCATGCCGGGCCTTGAACCGCAACGCGCCGTGCGGGCGAATGCGGGCAATGCGGCGGAGCGGAACGAAGTTCCGCGTTGCTCATTTTCCCCGCGCTTTAGCGCGGCCGGAAAATGGGACAGCGAAGTGAGCGAAGCACCCGTTCGCTGCGCTCCGGGCATAAACGAACGGAGGAACGAGGCGAAGCCGAGTGTTGCATTTTTGTCCCGAAGCTCTGCGCTTGAAGAAATAGGCGGATTGAAGCATGCGGAACCGCCGAAAGATTTCACGGTC
>JAITLA010000227.1 GCA_031278145.1 Eubacteriales Family XIII. Incertae Sedis bacterium | reverse complement strand
GCTTGTATATCTGCCCGACCTCCACGCCGCGCGCCGTCTTTACGGGCGCGCCGCACACGGGGCAGGGGTCTCCTTCCCGAATCAGCTTCAGATCCGTGATGTGCGCGGCGCTGTAGTCGCGCCCGTAGTTCAGGTTCTTGATATGGTGATCGGCCTTGTTCGCCCCGGCGCACAGATTCCTTTGGCCGGGCAGCTCGCTGTCCACGATCACCTTGCAGCCGTGCAGGCCCGCGGGACCCGTAAACCCGCAGGCGCAGCCCGTCGCGGCCTCGATGTCCGCCTCGTCCGCAAAGGCGACGGCGTGCTCGGGGACCCCGAGGTGGTTGATCAGCTTTGTCATGTTCAGCGCGCGGTCGCCCCGTATGAAGGCGATCACGTACTCGAAGGTCGCGCCGTCCTCGCCGGCAACGGCAAAGAGCAGCGCCTTCATCGTCCTGTCGGCCGTCAGGCCCAAATACGCCGCGACCTCCTCTATGGTCCGCGTTCCCGGCGTGTACACCGTTTCGGCGGGGAGCGCCGCCGCGTCCTCCGCGGGCGCGTCCGCGCTCCGCGCCCGCTCCGTCGTCGCGGCCATGCCGCAGGCCTCGCAATAAACCATCTCGCTCTCGCCGCTCTCCGCCAAGGCTTGAAATTCGTGGGAAGCGTTGCCGCCCATCGTCCCGCTGTCCGCCTCCACGGCGCGGAAGCGAAGCCCGCAGCGCGTGAACACGCGCATGTAGGCGTCGAACATCGCCTCGTAGCTGCGATCAAGACCCTCGCGATCCCGGTCGAAGGAATACGCGTCCTTCATCACGAACTCGCGGGCACGCATCAGGCCGAAGCGCGGCCGCGCCTCGTCCCGGTACTTTGTCTGTATCTGGTAGAGATTCATGGGCAGCTGCCGGTAGGAGTCGATCTCGTTCCGCACGATGTCCGTGAAGATCTCCTCATGCGTGGGGCCGAGGCAGAATTCGCGTTCGCGCCTGTCCCTGAGGCGCCACATCTCGGGCCCCATGACGTACCACCGGCCCGATTCCTTCCAGAGCTCCGCCGGCTGTATGGCCGACATGTGTATCTCCTGCGCGCCCTTTGCGTCCATCTCCCGGCGCACGATCTCCTCTATCTTTCTGACGGAACGGTAGCCCATGGGCATGAAGCCGTAGACGCCCGAGGCGAGCCTGCGGATCATGCCGCTTCGCAGGAGCAGGATATGGCTCGGAAGCTCCGCGTCGGCGGGGGCTTCACGCAGGGTGTTGATGTGCATTTGCGATAATCTCATCTTCATCTCCGAAATTCCAAACGGCTATTCTTTGAAAAGCAGGACCGTCGCCTGCGCGGCCACGCCTTCCTCCCTTCCCGCAAAACCGAGGCCCTCTGTCGTCGTCGCCTTTATCGAGATCCTTTCCGGCGCCGTACCCATCGCGCGGGCAAGCCGTTCGCGCATGGTCCCGATGTACGGCGCCAGCTTCGGTCGCTCCGCCAGGATCGTCGCGTCGGCGTTCACGAGCGCGTAGCCGCGCAATCGGACGGCGGCAAAGGCCTCCGCAAGGAGGACGAGGCTCGATATGCCCTCGTAGCGCGCGTCCGTGTCCGGAAACATGCCGCCTATGTCGCCGAGCGCCGCCGCGCCGAGCAGGGCGTCTATGAGCGCGTGCGTGAGCGCGTCGGCGTCGGACCGGCCCAGGAGCCCGCGCTCGTGCGGGATGCGGACGCCGCCCAGGATCAGGGGCCTGCCCGCGTGGAAGCGATGCGCGTCGCAGCCGCTTCCGACGCGCAGTCCGGCCGACGCGCCCTCCGCCATCGCGCGCGCCGCCGCCATGTCCTCCGGGGTCGTCAGCTTGATGTTGTCAAAGTCCCCCTCCGTAAGATACACCTTCTCGCCGATCCTTTCAAGCAAAACCGCGTCGTCCGTACCCGTGAAGCCGTCCCGCGCCGCCGCCGCGTGGGCCGCGCACAGCAAAGGCCGCAGGAAAGCCTGCGGCGTCTGCACCGCGTACAGCACGCTGCGGTCGAGCGTTTCCGTGAACACGCCGTCCCGCGCCGCCTTGATCGTGTCCTTGACGGGCAGCGCGGCCGCAGCCGCGCCCTTTTCCGCCGCGCAGCGCAACACGCGGTCGATGCAGGCCTGCGATACGAAGGGCCTGACGGCATCGTGCACGAGCACGAGCTCCGTCGCCGCAGGCAGGGCGGAAAGCCCCGCAAAGACCGAGGCCTGCCGCGTCGCGCCGCCCGCGCATATGCCCCGCAGCTTCGAAAAAGAGCCGCTCAGGGCCGCGCGGCAGGCCTCCGTGCGGTCCGCCCCCGCCACCACGTAAATATCATCAACGGAAGCGTTGTTTTCAAACGCTTCCGTTGTTCTTGCCAAAACCGTCCGTCCGCCGATCCGCATAAACTGCTTCGGCAGCTCCGCGCCCATGCGCAGCCCCGCGCCGCCCGCGGCGAGGATGACCGCCACGCGCCTGTCACGATACATTCGATTGCTTCCCCTTGGGCTTGGCGAAGATCATGCGGCCGGCGGAGGTCTGCAGCACGCTCGTGACGAGCACGTCCACCGTTTTTCCGATGAAGCGCCGCCCTTCCTCCACGACGATCATCGTGCCGTCGTCGAGATAGGCCACCGCCTGGTTGTTCTCCTTGCCCTCCTTGACCGGGAAGATGTTCATGTCCTCGCCCGGCAGCACAACGGGCTTCAGCGTATTGGCCAGCTCGTTGATGTTCAGCACCTCGACCCCCTTGATCGTGGCGACCTTGTTCAGATTGAAGTCGTTCGTGACGACCTTGCCGTGCAGAACCTGCGCCAGCTTGAGCAGCTTGACGTCCACCTCGGGTATCTCCTCGAGGCTCTTGTCCGCTTCCGTGTTGTAGATATCCACGCCGTGCTCGGTCTGTATCCGGTTCAGCACGTCGAGCCCCCGCCGGCCGCGGTTCCGCTTCAGGCTGTCCGAGGAATCCGCGATGTGACGCAGCTCCACGAGCACGAATTCCGGAATCACGACGGGGCCCTCTATGAAGCCCGTCTTCATGATGTCGGCTATCCGCCCGTCGATGATGACGCTCGTGTCGAGTATCTTGGGCGTCGCGTCCGCGCCCTTGCCCTTGGGCGGCGTGCCGCCGCGCCGCGCGGAAAACCACGCGGGGATCAGGTCCTTGCCCTTCTTTGTGGCGACCACGACGCCGAGAAAGCCCATCATGACGTAGGTGATGATGCTCAGCGCAAGGCCGAAATACTGTCCCATATCCGAAAAGATCGGACCGATCAAGAATGCTATAATAAGGCCGATCACAAGACCCACCGTGCCCGCAACGAGATCGTTTGCGGGAATCGCCTGCAGATCGGATTCGATGTTCTTCGCCACCCGTGCGCCCTGCCTGCCGAACAGGGGAGTCATGATAAAAAACAGGAAGCCGAATACGATTGCAAACGCCGCAATCGCAATCGCTTGGTACAGCGGATCCGATGACTTCAGATGATAAAACCCCGTCAATTCTCCGACAAAGCTCGCGATCAGAAAAAACCCGTATCCCGCTATGATACCGATGACTGTGGCTACGATCCGTACTAGTTTTTTTATCAATGAAAAAGAAACCTCCTGCCTGTCGTTTTTTTCGCCCGGCGGCAATGCGAGAAGCTAACCGCAAACCGCTTTTTCTATGAGAGATTCAAGCGCTGCGGCCTCCTCGTTCACAGCGAGGATCAACTCGCTGATCAGTATCTGTTTTGCGTTCGCGAGCATCTTCTTTTCGCCCGTCGATAGTTTTTTGACTCTGTCTATGCGCATGAGGTTCCGCACCACCTCCGCGACATGACAGGTTTCACCCGTTTTCAGCTTCGCCATGTTTTCACGGTAACGCCGGTTCCAATTGTCCGACATCTCCGTGGAATCATTGGAAAGAACCTCCATTACTCGCCTGATTTCATCCGCCGTGATGACCTCCCGCACGCCAATCACATCCGAACTGTCGCAGGGAATCATGATCTTCATATCCCCGAACGCGACGTTCAAGATGTAATATCGGCGGGTTTCCCCGAGGATATATCGTTCCTCGATAGCCTCTATGACGCCGGCGCCATGCATCGGATACACGATTCTGTCACCTATGACAAACATAATTCTCCTCCAAGAGCGCCTTCTGACACAAATCCCCTGTATATCAGTATAGCGATCTTTCAGCATTATGTCAAGAAAACAGTTTTTTAGTTTATCACAACGGCAAATGCATGTCAATGAGAATTTATGTCCATATATGTGATAAAATTACTGCCCCAAAGTGAGCAAAAAACAAGCAGGGCAAGCGCGCGCCTGCCCTGCGATACATCCGTATGCGGCTTTCCGCGGGCTATATCGTCGCCGCGTCCCTTTTCAGAAGCGCCGCC
>JAITLA010000164.1 GCA_031278145.1 Eubacteriales Family XIII. Incertae Sedis bacterium | reverse complement strand
CACCGTTACGACGGAGCACATGCGCGCGATGAAGGACGGCGCGATTCTGTGCAACGCGGGACACTTCAACGTCGAGATCGACATGGCGGGGCTGGAAGCGCTCGCCGCGGAGAAGAAGGAATCCAGACGGAACATCATGGGCTACCGCCTGCCGAACGGCCGCCTCATACACGTCATCGCCGAGGGGCGGCTGGTGAACATCGCGGCCGCGAACGGCCACCCGGCCGAGATCATGGACATGAGCTTCGCCGTGCAGTTCCTTTCGGCGCTCTACATACTGCGCAACCGTGAGAAGCTCGACAAGCGCGTGATCGACGTTTCCGCCGAGATAGACGATTTCGTGGCCCGCCGCAAGCTTGAAGCCTGGGGCATACGAATCGACGCGCTTACGCGGGAGCAGGAGGAATACCTGAACAGTTGGGCCGTTTGACGCGGGTCCTGACGGAGGAATGAGAGTGGATTACGGTAAATTGGCGGAGCTGCTGTTCCCGGACGTAAGCGAAAGTCCGGAGGCTTACGAGGCGCGCTACCCGGCGCGGGTCCTGCCTGCGGGGGCGCGGGTCACACGGCTCGGGCCGAGCCCCACGGGCTTCGTGCATCTCGGAAATCTCTACGTCGCCTTCGCGAACGAACGGTTGGCGCACCAAAGCGGCGGCGTTTTCTTCCTGCGCATCGAGGATACCGATGGCAAGCGCGCGGTCAAGGGCGCGGCGGAGGCGGTCATAAGCGCGCTCGATTACTACGGCCTCCGCTTCGACGAGGGCGTGACGGCCGACGGCGAGCGCGGCGCCTACGGTCCCTACCGCCAGAGCGACCGCAGGGACATCTATCGCTGCTTCGCGAAGCGGCTCGTTTCGGAGGGGCGCGCCTACCCCTGCTTCCTGACGAATGCGGAGCTGGACGCCATCCGCGCGGAGCAGGAGGCGGCCGGACTGACGCCGGGCCTGTACGGGGACCGGGCCGCGCACAGGGCGCTGCCCTTTGAAGAGGTGCGCCGGCGCATCGAAGGCGGCGAGGCCCACGTGATCCGCCTGCGGGCGCAGGACGACGCCGCGGCTTCTTTTACGACGGAGGACGGCATACGCGGCACGCTGACCGGGCCCGCGAACATCATGGACGTCGTTTTGCTGAAGGCGGACGGCATGCCGACCTATCACTTCGCCCACGTCACGGACGACCATCTGATGCGCACGACCCACGTGATTCGCGGCGAGGAGTGGATATCCTCACTGCCCGTTCACATCGCGCTGTTTGAGGCGCTGGGCCTGACGCCTCCGATCTACTGCCATACGGCGGTGCTGATGAAATCGGAGGGGGAAACGAAGCGCAAGCTCTCCAAGCGCAAGGACCCCGAGTCCTCCCTTGCGTACTATCGCGAGGCGGGCTACCACCCGCTGGCCGTCCGGGAATATCTGATGACGATCCTCAATTCCGACTTCGAGGAATGGCGCGCGGAAAACCCGGATGCCGACGCGGACGACTTCGCGTTCACGACCGACAAAATGAGCCGCTCCGGCATACTGTTCGACGCGGACAAGCTGAACGATCTCAGCAAGGATGCGCTGCTGCGCATACCCGCCGCCGCGCTCGCCGCGTTCTTGGCGGAATGGGCCGCGGAAAGCGGCCTGCCGGAGGCCGCATTGCTTAAGAGCGATATGCGATATTTGGAGCGCATACTCGACATCGGGCGACACGACGCAAACCCGCGGAAGGATCTGGCCTACGGCGCGCAGATACTCGCCTTCATCGGATATTTTTACGACGCGCTCTTTCGCATAGAGGACGCCCGCCCGGAAAACGTCCCGCGCGAGGACGTGCCGAAGCTGCTCGGCGCTTATCTCGCAAGCTACGATCACGGCGATGATCGCGCGGCTTGGTTTGAACGCGTCCGCGTTCTCGCGGAGGCGAACGGCTACGCCGCGAAGCCGAAGGATTTCAAGAAGAATCCCGATCTCTACAAGGGGCACGTGGGCGATGTGAGCACCGTGATCCGCATCGCGCTCACGGGCAGGAAAAACTCGCCGGACCTGTGGGAGATACAGCGGATACTCGGCGAGGCGCGCACGCGCTCCCGGATCGCCAAGGCGATGGAAGCGGGAGAGGCGGAAAGCGCCGCGCGGTAGCGCACCCGCGTCTTACTCGTTCGCCTCCGCCGCCCTCTGCGCGCGCAGCTTCTTCAGCTCTATCACGATCAGGATCGTCGTCAGAATCACCGCCATCGCGTCCGCGGCCGGCGCCGCCGCAATCACCCCGTCAAGCCCCCAGAGCCTGCCGAACAGGAAGATGCAGGGCACAAGCAGGATAAATTGCCGCATCATCGACAGGATCACGGAGGTCTTGGGCCGCCCCGTCACGACGAACATATTCGCCGAAACGACCTGAAAGCCCACAATCGGCAGGGTCAGCGTCGCGATGCGCATGGCGGCCGGCGTGAACTCCAGTATCGCGCGGCTGCCGTTCGGCGCGAACAAGCGGACGATCTGTTCGGGGAATATGTGCAGCAGCGCGAAGCCGATGCAGCCGATGGCCGTGGCCGCGATGACCGCGCGCACATAGGTCCCGAGCACGCGTCCGAATTTTTTCGCCCCGTAGTTGAAGCCCAGCAGGGGCTGCGCCCCTTGGTTGATGCCGAATATGGGCATCACGATCAGCATGTTCACGGAATTCACGATGTTCATGCCCGAAAGCGCCACGTCGCCGCCGTTCGCGGAACCGAGCTCGTTGACGCCGTAGGCGCTCATGAATATGTTGTATATGAGCATGACGAAGGACATCGCAAACTGCAGCAGAAACTGTGCCGATCCGAAGGAAACGATCTGCGTTATCGCCTTCAGCGAGGGCTTGATCGAGAAGGGCCGCAGCCGCAGCACGGCCCTCTTGCTGAAGCCGAACACCAGTATGAAGGCCACGGTCGCGGCCTGCGCGATCACGGTGCCGAGGGCCGCGCCCTCCACGTTCCACTCGAACACGAACAGGAAGATCGGCACGAGCACGACGTTCACGACGGCGCCCAGCACGAAGCTCAGCATCGATACGGTGGGAAAGCCCTGCGCCCGCGTGCAATGCGAAAAACCGAGCCCCATCAGGAAGAACACGGCGCCGAACAGGATGATGCGCAGGAAGCGCCGCGCGTAATCGATGGAATCGCTCCCGTCCTGCGCGCCCAGCACGGAGAGTATGGGCTCGATGAACAGAATGCCGAGCGCCGTCAGCAGCGCGCCGCTCAGGATCAAGAGCCAGAAGCAGTGATTGAGCGCGTTTTCCGCATCCGCCCGCCGCTCTTGCCCGAGCCGCATGGAAATCAGGTTCGCCGATCCGATGCCGAACAGCACGGAAAAGGCCATCACGATTGTCATGACCGGCATCACGAGCGCCAGCCCGCCCAAGGCCGCCTCGCCCACGGCGCGCCCGACGAAGATGCGGTCCACGATGTTGTACAGCGCGTTGACGATCATGCCCGTCATAGCCGGCAGCGAAAATCGCACGAGCAGCTTACCCACGGGTTCGACGCCGAGGCGCGTCGCCGCGTCGCCCTTCGTGCCTGTGTTGTCTTTGTCGTCCCTCAAAAAATCCCCTCCCTTAAAATGTCAATCCTCTGAAAATGTCAATCCCGGACAAGCAAAAGGCCGATTCGCGTGCGCGCCCCGCGTTTCATCGCAAAACCCACCGCCCGGGGATCCGGGGCCCCATGCCGGCGCATTGCGCGCCTATCCCAAGCTGTGCCTTATGAACCGGCCGGAAGGCGCCGCCCAACCCGCCCCGAACGAATGCGAGGAAAAATCCCCCCGGCTTTAGTCGGTTGGAAGTTGCCGTAATCGGAATCCCGGCCTTTCCGGCGAGAAACCGCGGCGTCTGTTCGGATCGAACAAGCCGATCCGGCAGACATATCCGCGAAGGTCGCGCTGTTATGGATTTGTGTTGTTTGGGTTTGGATGCGCGCCGGTTTCCCGCTCTCACGAAACAACGGGTTTGCTTGGCGTCAACGGTCTGCGAAGCACGGACCCCGGCCATCGGCAACAGGGATCGACAGGATGCTTTACATTCAGTATAACATAACTCGGGACGTTTTGATCAATACATAAATATTACAATTGGATATGTTGGATATGTTCCGGAGCCTTTTCAATATTGGTGGTTTCGCAGTCGGCCATGATGTTCTGCGCTTAACCGACAAGTTGATGTTCTTGCGCGACATCTTTGTTAAGGACCAAAACAATGGGCCTCCATATTTTTGTAATATACAGGGGCAGTGATTGTTCAATTGCCCGTTTAATCGGTCTGCACCATTTCCGATCATGATTGCGGACGACCAAAACAAACGTCAACGACACCTTGCCGCCGTAATCAAAATCCGCCGGCAAGGTTTCTGTCACCACGCCCACTTTGACAGCGGACAGCGGATTTAACGAGTGGATGAATTTTTCGCATATCACATCAATTTCGGCTCTGTACGATTTGGGCGAACGGTCCGGATCGGCAACAGTGGTTTTTGCCTCCACAAACAACAGATTATTTCCTTTTATGCAAATAAATTCTACCGACCGAATCCCATCGCCGCAAGTAAGCCGTGCCGCAGATGTTTCGATTACATAAACATTGTCAGGAACGAAGCGCATGCCGCTGTAATGCGGGAAGTTATCGGTCTTCATTGTTGCCTAAGCCTCTTTCGACTTCTTTTTCGTAGAGATCCGCTTGCGCGGCAGTCAATGAATTTGGCCTGAGCAAGTCAAAGCGGTCGCCGCTGTCGATTTTTATGCTTTCTCCGTCTTTGTACAGCGAACAGAACATTACCCTGTCACTATCCTTGCGGAGCGCGTCAAAGTAGCTTGATAGGATCTCGCTGTGCGTGGCAAGAAAAATCTGAACGCCGCCGCGTGAGAGTTCGAGCAATGCGTCCGCAAGCACAGGCATAAGCTCGGGATTCAGACTGTTTTCGGGCTCGTCCCAAAACAGGACGGAATCTTTTTCGAACAGCCCGTTGCGGAGCAAGGTCCACAGCAAGCCGAGCTTGCGGTAACCGGAAGCCTCAAATGAAAACGAGATTAATTTATCGTCGGTTTTCTTCAGGAAAAACGCGTCGTTGTCATAAATCACTTTGCCGTCGATGATTTTCCCGATTTTATCGATCAATACCTTGCACATCGGTGACAGTTTTTTCGTTTCGCCGAGTTGCGCTTTTGCCACAATATCGATTTGCGTTTTGTCAAAAGAAATCTTCCGTTCACGGCTTAATGCCAAAAGCCCTTTTGAATGCGAAAGCATCTCCTGCGCCGGTATAAAAACTTCACTGACGCCGATACGGCCGGTATCGTCAGGCGTTTGGTTGAGTGCAAAATACATGGAAATATTTTGATCAAGATGCGCCTGCAATTGCATGGTAAAAGGATCGAGATCCTCTATTTGAGGATTATTTCCAAAATCCCCAAGCAGCGTCTTGACGATCTTCTCTTCGCTTGAAAAATATTCACCCAAGTCGATGCTGCCTGCCACATCCGTACAAGGCAATTCGCAATCGTCATAGACATAATCGGCCACGTTTTCGTGTATGGCATACATCACCTTCGGCAATGTCGTCTTTCCTATGGCGTTACCCCCGATAATCACGTTTACGCCGGGGCAGAAGTCTGCCGTGAACGCATCCTTGAACACCAAGAAATCCTTTATTTCCACACGGTTGATGGCCATTGCGTAGTACCTCCGTCGAATGGTGTATGCAAACAATCGCACATTGGTTACTATTCAAACCCCACGCAATTTTTACCCGTTCGCTTACGCTCCCCCAAACATTCGTTCGGGACAAGCGGGTACGCGTGCCCGGAAGGGTACTTGTACCCCGGACGGGTAAAACCATCGCGGTGGTTGAGTGGTTTCGATTGAACCTTTGAACTGTAACGCACATTGCGCTCATCCGGGTGAAATGCCCTGCCATACCCGCGACAGTTCATCCCTGAACGCGGGTCTTTTGGCGTATTTGACGTTTTCCGGCGGCATTTGAAAGACGTTCTCTTTGTCGCTCGGATTCAGGCTCTCGATTGTTTCATGGACGACGGACAGGGCCTCTTCGATTTCCCCACCGATTCTTCCGTCGGAATCATCCGCGTTCTCAAACAGATCCGGCATCTCATGGATGACGCAAAAGGCCGGATTCAGCGCATGCTTGTGCTTGTTCTCTTCCAATGCGGATTCGGCCTTTGCCAGCACCAAACCGGCGCCCTTGACCGCCTCGCGGGCGTCCCTGTAGGCGACATAACCGTAACGATCCGAATTATTTTTGATATAAGTGCGTATAAGCATGACGGATTTTTGTATCTCATCCTCGTCGCTCTCATCGTTGAAATCCAGCGCTATGCGTTGCTTGATCTCTCCATATTCCGCGGCAAGTTCCAAAAGAAACTCGACAAGCTCATCCTTTGTCCTCCCGGTAAGGATTTCCCGCATATCGGGCGCTTTCGCCTTCTTTGGAGCGGTTTCCGCGTCTGCGGCGTTCATGGTATCCCGTAAAGCAAAAAATACCGCGACCCGGTGCTTGCAATACCTTCCGCCATCGTAAGGGCAATCGCACCGGCTGCTTATGATATTCGCCCGATTGTCGAGCTCGACCTCCACACTGTACAGATCACCGCCCAAAACGTCCGCCGCATAGGTGTTTTCTTCCGTTTCCTCCACGGCTGGCACGCAATCCTCTTCATAATAAGCATAGCCCCGTTTAAGGATTTTTTCGTCGATGTGACTTGTAAAGTCGTGCAGGTTCATGGCATTTCCTTCCGTATCGTCAAGCACAACGAAAAA
>JAITLA010000043.1 GCA_031278145.1 Eubacteriales Family XIII. Incertae Sedis bacterium | reverse complement strand
TCTTGCAGTTCCACAGGGATAGGCGGCCGGATTCGTATGGGGAGATATTGCGGATGCAAATAGAAGGAATTTGACATGAAAGCGGATTTGCTTATAAAGAGCCGCGCCGTCTTCTCCGGTGCGGCGGATGCGCCTTTCCCGGGCTATGTGGCGGTGAAGGGCAACCGAATCGCCGCGGTCGGAAGGGGAGAGGAGGGCGCGCGGGAGTTGATCGGCGCGGGGACGGAGTTGATCGACGCGGGGGAACGGCTCGTGATGCCGGGCTTCCACGACAGCCATGTCCATCTGCTCATGGCGGGCCTGTATCGCCGCCATGTGAATCTGATCGCGGCGCGCTCCGAGGAGGAAGCGGCGCGGATGACGGCGGAGGCGGCCGAGAAGGACCCCGACAAGGAAGGCTTCGTGATCGGCTTCGGCTGGTATCACGTCTTTTGGGACGTGAAGAGGCTTCCGCGCAAGGAGAGCCTCGACAGGTATTTCAAGGACCGGCCCGTGCTGCTCGTGAACGCGGAGGCGCACGGCGTATGGGTGAACGGCAAGGCCCTTGCCTTGGCCGGCATCACGCGGGATACGAAGGATCCCTTCGGCGGAAGGATAGAGCGGGACGAGAGCGGGGAGGCGACGGGCTTTCTGTACGAGGGCGCGTCGGGGCTCGTCACGCGCCACGCGCTTTCCTTCTCGCCGGAGCGGGAAGCGGAGATCCTGCGGGCCTTCATGGAGGGCGCGGCCGCCTACGGCATCACCTCCGTCAACGACGTGATGCCGTATTTTCACGGCAATATGGGCAGCGTGCCGGCCTACGGCGCGCTCGACGCCCGGGGCGGCCTCAGCGTCAGGATCCACGCCGCGCCGAACCTCCTGGGCGATCTCGATGAGGTGCTCGCGTGGCAGAAGAAACACAGCTCCGACAAGCTGCGCGTGAATACGGTGAAGCAATTCCTCGACGGCGTGAGCACGACGCATACGGCACTCGTGCTGGAGGACTACGCGGACGCGCCCGGCGACAGGGGCGACGCGCTGTTCAATCTCGAAAAAATAAAAAAGGCCGTAGCGGAGGCGCACAGGCGGGATTTGTCGGTCAAGCTGCATTCCTGCGGCGACGCGTCGCTGCGGCTGGCGCTCGACTATTATGAGAACGCGATCAAACTGCATGGGAGAAACGGCACGCGACACGCGATAGAGCATTGCGAGATGGTGTCGGAGCGGGATATGCCGCGCTTCGGCGCGCTGGGGGTAATCCCCTCCGTGCAGCCGGAGCATCTGGCGCTGACGCAGCGCTTCGCGGAAAATCCGTATCTCGTCACGCTCGGAAAGGAGCGCGCGGACAAGACATGGCCGCTTAAGAGCCTGCTCGCGTCCGCCGGCGTGCTCGCGATAGGCAGCGATTGCCCCGTTGTGGACAGCAATCCCTTCCTTGAGATATACCGCGCCGTGACGCGGCTCCACAACGACGGAGAACCGGCCGGCGGCTGGAATCCCACGCAGAAGCTGACGCTCGCGGAGATATTGAAATGCTATACATGGGGCTCCGCCTACGGCGTGCGTCGCGAAAACGAGATCGGGACGCTGGCGCCGGGATACTTCGCGGATATCGTGATCCTAGACGGGAATCCGTTCACGGCGGATGTGTCCGCGCTGATCGAAGGCAAGGTCGATATCACCGTTATGGACGGAAAAGTGATCCACGCGCGCGGATAAGCGCGTTTGCCTGCCGCGCAAACGCCGCGTAACGAATCCTAAGCTATGCGAGGTAGCGAAACACCCCCTTCACAAGCCCGAGAATCCGCACATCCGTGAGGAGGATCGGGCTCATGGAGGCGTTCTCGGGTTGCAGCCGGATGTGTCCGTCCTCGCGGTAGAAGGTCTTGACGGTCGCCTCGCTTTCGAAGCCGTCCACCATGGCCACGACGATGTCGCCGTTTTCGGCGTCTTCCTGTTGCCGTACGAGGATGTAATCGCCGTCGCAGATGCCCGCTTCTATCATGCTGTCGCCGCGCACCGTCAGCATGAAGCCGGTTCCGCTCGGCATGAAGCGGGCCGGGACGGGGATGCTGTCCTCGATGTTCTCTTCCGCGAGCACGGGGACGCCGGCCGCGATGCGTCCCACGACGGGCACGTCCACGACGTCTATCCTATCGGAACGCGTGTTTCCCGCGTTCGTCCGCTCGCCGTCCTCTGCGGCGTCCTCCTCGTGCGTGCCGGTCAGCATCAGCGCGCGCGGCTTGGACGGGTCTTTCCTGATGTAGCCCTTGCGCGCGAGCCGCGCCAGATCGTTGTGCGCGGTGGACGTGGATTTGATGTCCAAGGCCGTGCATATCTCGCGCACGGTGGGCGGATAGCCCTTCAGCCGCAGTTCTTCCTTCATGTAATCGAGTATTCGCTGTTCGCGCTTTTTCAAAACCTCCATGGCATAACTCCTCTGCGCGCGTTCGCGCGCGTCCGCGAAAGATACAAGGACCGCATATCGTCAGGACCATTGTACCACAATCCGAACAGAATGTAAACATGCGTTCTGATTACTTTGC
>JAITLA010000023.1 GCA_031278145.1 Eubacteriales Family XIII. Incertae Sedis bacterium | reverse complement strand
TATTGGCTTCCTCACGTAGCTTCGAGTACGCTGCGGGAGCCAAAATCGCCCTCAGAACCCGATCCGAACAAAACAATCGCGGGGTTTGAATAGTTTTGATTGAACCTTTGAACTGTAACAACCGTTCAAACGCAAATTTCGCCGGGCACGGTTTGGATTGACGCGGCGCCTGAAATGCGGTAAAATAGGAGTATCCCAATACCCCATTCATCCCCCCGTTTCTGTATTGGCTGCTTTATGTTTGCAGTTTGAAAGGGAAAGGTACACGAATGGAACGTATTGAAAAAGAAGAAGGAAAACGGGTCGTGCGCAATATCAAACGGCTCCTGTCCATTACGGCTCTGCTCGTCTTTTTGGTCTTTGCGGTCGGCTGCGCCGCCAAGGAATCCACAGAACCGAAAGAATCCGAAAATGGCGCGAGCGAAAGCGCCTCCGCCACGGATCTCACCGAGGACACGGGGAATCCCGCCTCGGAATCCCCCTTCCCGGACGATTCCGCCGCAGGCGGGATCGCGGCGAGCCTGCACCTGACACCCGAGGAATTTCCGCGCGTGGACGGCGTCGCGCTGACGGCGCCCTTCTCCGAGGCCGTGGCCGCGACGATCCTGCGGCTGCCCTTGGAGGAGGCCCGCCTCTACGTCCTGCACAGCAAGGCGCAGGAGGCTTACGCGAATCTGATCAACGGCAGGGCGGATATCATCTTCGCAACGCCGCCGACCGAGGCGGAATTGGCCTATGCGAAGGAGCAGGAAACGGAGCTTCGGCTCATGCCCGTATTGCGTAGCGCGCTCACGTTTTTTGTAAACGCGAACAATCCCGTGGAGGATGTGCGCGCCGATGAGATCGTGGGTATTTATTCTGGTGAAATAAAAAATTGGAAGGATCTCGGCGGCGCCGACGCGGAGATCCGCGCCTACCGGCGGCCCGAGAGCACGAGCAGCGAGGCCGGCATGCTGGAGCTCGTCATGCGGGAAAAGCCCCTCGCGCCGGTTGCCCCGGAGATGGTTTACGCCGAGCCGAGGGACATCGTGAACGCGGTGGCATCCTTTGAACACGCCGAATTCGCCATCGGGTATTCGTATTACCGTCCGTCGATGGATGCGCAGAGCAACGGCAGGATCAAATATCTGCGGATCGGCGGCGTCGCGCCCGACGAGCGGAACATCACGGACGGCGTCTATCCCTTTGTGTCCACCATCTACATGGCGCTTCGGCAGGAGGAGCCGGCGGACAGCGCGGCTTCGAGGCTGGCGGAATGGATATTGAGCGAGGAGGGGCGGGCCGTTGCGGAGAAGGAGGGCTATACGCCCATGAAATAGATTCCCGGTTACCGGCCCCATGGCGACACTTCGCGCCGCCATGGGGCCGGTGACGATTCGCGCTTCGGGCGCGGCCCGTTCTCCGCGCCTTGCTTCGCGCCGTCTGCGGCGCTTTTTCAGCTTGCCTCGTCCTGCTTTGCGCGCTTTGCGCGCCTTGCGCGCGTTCTCTTCACGATGAAGAAGACAAGGAGCGCGACGACGGCCAGAAGGACGAGCGCCGGCAGGGCGATGACCAGAATCTTGAAGGCCTCCATGAAGAACGCGCCGATGCCGCGCAGCGTGGCGGCGAAGCCGCTTCGGAGCTCCTGCGCGTAGCTTTCGCCCGCCTGCAGTTGCGCGCGCAGCTGCTTGACCTCGTTTATGCGCAGGGTCACGGAGCTGTAATTCACCTGATTGTCCCAATCCCGCAGCCGCGCGGTCAGGGATTCTATCTCGTAGCGCACGTTCGACAGGCGGCTCTCAATCGCGATCATGCTCTCCACGTCGTTCACGGAGGCCAGCATGGAGAGCAAGCGCTCCTCCTCCGTCCGGTAAGTGGTCAGGCGTGACGCCGAGTCGGTGTACTGCGTCTGTATGTTCACCGCGTTGCTGCTGACGGACAGCAGACTGCCGAGTTCCGAAAGCCTGTCCGTCACGGCGGTGAAGCTCTCCCTCGGAACGCGCAGCGTGAAGTTCGCCGAACGCCGGTCGCCGCCGGTGATGTCGGAACTCTCGATGAAGGCGTCGTACAGATCGAGCATTTCATAGACCTTCTCCACCGACGCGTCGAGGTCCGTCGTTTCGATGCGGGCCTCCGCGGAGTATATGATCTTCTCGGCCGGCGAAGCATTTCCCCCGTTCGCGAGCGAGGGCAGGCCGGCCGCGCTTTCGCCGCTTTCCGCGCTTTCCCTGTCCGCATAGCCCGACGCGGTATAAGAATCGGATGCGGCATCCGATGCCTCCGACGGGGCGGATGCCGTACCCATGCCGCCCCCGCTGCAGGACGCGAGCGGAACGGAAAGGCACAGCAACGCGACGAGCGAAAAAAAGGCCGGCTTCATTTTGATTTTCACGGCGGATCCTCCCTTGCTTCGTTTCCTCGGAAAGAAACGGCGGTTCCCCGGGGAAGCCCCCGGGGAAGCGCGTTTCACGCGATATACGATTGTCTGACGAAGCGAAGCGGCGGTTGGTTCCGCTTTTTTCTCACGATGGGCAAAAATAGATTGCGATCCTACTCGTTCCGCAGGCTTTCGAGCGCCGAGAGGTTCATGGCCCGGCGCGCGGGGGAATAGCCGGCCAGCACGCCCACCGCGGTGGAGAAGCCCAGCGCCGCAAGCGGCAGCCAAGGCGGGATCAAGGACAGGGGGCCGCCGGTCTGGCTGACGAGCGGCGCGAGCAACTTGTTCGCGATATAGGACAGCGTGTAGCTCAGAACCACGCCGCTCACGCCGCCGCCGAAGCCGATCATCGCGGCCTCTATGAGGAACAGCTTGCGGATGTCCGGGAGATTGGCGCCGATGACCTTCATGATCCCGATCTCCTTCGTTCTCTCGTATATGGACATGACCATCGTATTCGTGATACCGAGCGCCGCGACGAGCAGCGAAACGGCGCCGATGCTGCCGAGGACCGTCTGGATCATCTGCATCTGCTTTTTCGCCTCCTTGAGGTAGTCGGTCATGCTGCTCGTCTGGAAGCCCATCGCGCGGAGGCTTTCGGTGAGGGCCACCACGTTCTCGATCTCGTCCACATAGGCAATCGCCTGCGTGTAAGGGGCGTGCCGGTCGTAGCGTTTCTTTTCGGCCCTTGCCGTGTCCGCTTGGATCTTTTTCACGATGTCGAGGGGCATGAAGGCGTTGTACGCCGTGCTGAAATCGTTGGGATTCTCAAAGACGCCGATGCCCTTGACCTTGTAGGTCTTGTAATCCACCTTGCTTGCCGGGTCCGGCTGCACCAGCTGCGGCTTTCCGTATTCCGAGTTCGCCGTCGCGAGAAGCTTGTCGCTCAGCGGATTCGCGGCCGGCGCGGACGCGTCCTCCCCCGTGAAGCCGCCCAGAATCGGCCTTGCGCGCTTAAA
>JAITLA010000012.1 GCA_031278145.1 Eubacteriales Family XIII. Incertae Sedis bacterium | reverse complement strand
GGGCCTCGGGCTTGGTATTCCACGGAGCGTCATTGCGGTATTCCAGGGCCGCGTTCTTTGCGGCCACCGCAGCGAGCACAAACGCCGCGTCCTTTGCGGCGTTGCGAAGAGCGGAGAGGATTACCAAGCCCAAGGCCGACTGTCTTTGAAATGTAACCCTTTTTTAAATGAGCAAAAGAATACCCGCAATGGCATACAACAACACCCTGCGGGTCCCCCTCGCGCATCCGAACGCCGGACGGCGTCAATCCGCCGTATACGGCTTCGAGGTATCGATCACGATGGTATTCCGCGCGCCGTCCCAGGTCACGTCAAAGTCAAGGACCTCGCCGATGTCGCGCAGCTTGAAGTAGTTGTTGCCCTCGATGTGGTAGGCGGTAAGCGCGAGCGTCCTGCCGTCGAGCACGATCTCGGAATTTGTGACCGTCGGCGTCTTGTCCCCGGCGCTCTTGCCCTGCATCTCGCCGCCGGCCTCCGTATAGGCCGTGCCGCTCGTCAGCGCGATGACGCCCGTCGCGCCATCCCAACCGACCTCAAACCGCTTTTCCGAGCCGTTCAGCACGAAGGCGAGATCGCGCAGCTTGAAGTAATTGTTCCCCTCGATGTTGTAGGCGTCGAAGGATTTGCTCTCGCCGTTGACGAGGACCGAGGAAGCCGTGGGCTTCGCGACAAGGGCGGGCACGGGCGCAGGCGCGGGCGCGCTCGACGCGCCGTCCGAAACGAAGGCCAGCGCGTTGTTCACGTTTCGCCCGGCGGCGATGGACTTGCCCTCAAAGCTCAAGGCCACGGAACCGCCCCCGTCGAGGCACATCGCATTGACCAGGCCCAAGGCTTGGCAGGCCGACGCCGCTTCCAAGAGCGTGGCCGCGGCCATGTTCCCGATGACGACGCGCCCGTTCTCCGTCGCGCCGACGAAGGATCGGGCCGCGCGATTCGTGTTGATCTTGGCCTCGGTAAAGCCCTCCGCCGCGCCGTCCGCCGTCACCCGGCCGTTTATGATAAGACTGGGACCGGCGCCCACCGCCACCTTGACGGAAGCCCAGTCGTCGGGCAGCGTGAAGGCGGTGCCGATCTCATAATCGTAATACACCGCGTCGCCCGGCTTGAAGCGTTCATCGAGCAGATAGGTCACGGCGGGCCCGTACAGCAGGGCAAACCCGTTGTTCGGCGTCCAAAAGTCCTCGGTGACGATGCGGCTGACCGTGCCGCCGTCGATCAGGACGGCCTTCGCGCCCGGCGCCACGGAAACCGCCGCGCCGTATTCCGGCGTGAACAGCGTGATGGCGTCCGCCTCGTCGCTCGGATGGTTGATGCGCCAAGGGATGGCCCGTTCCGCCCCGTTGACATAGACCATGAAGTCAAAGCGCAGCCGATCCACGAGCAGGCGGCCGTCGTCCGTAAAGCCGACCACCGCGCCGCCGTTGCTGCTGTGCAGCAGCTTCCCGTCCCGGATCAGCGTGCCCCAGGGAACGGGCGTCCCGTTATATGCCTCGAAATACGTGCCGTTGATCGCGGCGAAGGCGCCGGCTGCGGCGGCCATGTCCGCGACGGGGGCGACGGACAGCAGATTGCCGTTCGCCGACAGCTGGACGGGGCGAATCGAAGCGCTATTCATATCGATGCTGACATAGGTGGTTTTCACCCCGCCGATATCTTGCCCCGAGGACAACTCATAGGGCGCGGCCGCAAAAACCGCACCGGCGCCGGCGGCCAAGACCGACAGAGCCATCGACAACAGCAGCAGCGATCCGCGAAGCATACGACCGAAAAGCTTCCCACTCATAAATTCCCTCCTCCGTAAATCCTGTTTCACCCAAGCTTGGACGCAGCCGCGCGAAAAGCGCGGCAAGCCCTCTTATACCTGTATTATACATCTGCGGCAGGGAAAGTGCAAGTGTTCGATTCTTGCGAATTTTTGAAATAGAAATATTTCGTTACTATTCAAAGGTTCAATCATTTGACGGCCATTCCGCCAACGGCGGCAAATTTGCGCAAATCTTACCGGAACTTGTTTCGATTTTTACACGCGGGATTTATAATGCTGCCATACGTTGTCTTAAATCGTTCAAGGTCCGCCGCCCCGCGCGCGGCCCTTTCGGGGAGGTTGCTCTCTTGCGCAGCGCCGTTATCGACATGGGTTCCAACACCGTCCGCCTCTGCATCTTCGATTTCCGCGACGGCAGGATAGAAACCCTGTTCAGCCAGAAGGAGGCCGTCGGGCTTGCCGGCTATGTCCGTGACCGCGAGTTGGAATCCGAGGGCATCAGGCAGGTATGCGCGGTGCTGAAGGGCTTCCGCGGCCTCGCCCTGAAATTCGTTCCGGAGGACGCGATCCGCGCGTTCGCCACCGCGTCGCTGCGCAATATCGCGAACAAGGACCGCGCGCTCGAAACGATCCGCGCCGAAACGGGCCTGCTGCCCGAAACGCTGTCCGGCGACGAGGAAGCCTATCTGGATTTCGTCGGCGCCGCGCGGGACGGCGATCTGTCCGACGGCTTTCTGATCGACATCGGCGGGGCCAGCACGGAGCTCGTATGCTTCGCGGACGGTCTGCCGCTGCGAACGGCCAGCCTGCCCATGGGCTGTCTTTCGCTCTGCTCCGCGCATATGCGCGGCCCGATTGCTTCCAAGTCCGAAAAAGAATCCATGTGCCGCGAAATTCGCGCGCTCCTCGCCGGCTTCGCGCAAGGCGGCGCGCAATGCCCCGTCCTCATCGGCGTCGGGGGCAGCGTCAGGACCGCGCTGAAGCTCTCAAAGGCGCTGCTCGGCACGGCTCGAAACGGCGACGCCTTCCCCGCCGAAAACATCCGCACCCTCTGCGGAATGTTCGAAACGGGCGGCTCCGGAATCTTTCAAGCCCTGTACAAGGTCGCGCCCGACCGCGTGCTGACGATCTACCCCGGCCTGCTCATCCTCGAGGAGGCCGCCCGGCGCCTGCGTTGCGCCGAGATCCGCGTCAGCAAATACGGTGTCCGCGAGGGCTTCTACATCGACCGCGTACTGCGGCTCCCTCTGTAATCCCCTCACCCGCAAG
>JAITLA010000282.1 GCA_031278145.1 Eubacteriales Family XIII. Incertae Sedis bacterium | reverse complement strand
ACGGGCTGCGAGGACACGATGTCCTGGGAGGAATTCAAGGACAAGAAGGTGTTCGTGTTGCCCTGCAAGCCGGACGCGCAGGCGGTCCCGGCGGGGCTTTACGGTTTTTGGAAGGACCCGAAAAACAATCCGCTGAGCACGCCGACGGGGCTTTTGGAGTACGCCTCCACGGATATAGAGCGCTACATGCCGGACGACCCGGAGCGGCCGCCCGTGCCGCATTGGGTGGAAAGGAGCGAGAGCCACGACGAGAGGCTGACGAGCGAGCGGGCCAAGAGCTATCCCCTGCTCTGCGTGTCCAACCACGGCCGCTGGCGCGTGCACGCCCAATGCGACGATATTGTCTGGAACCGCGAGGTGGAAACGATGAAGATCCGCGCCGCGGACGGATACCAATACGAGCCGCTGTGGCTGCACCCCTCCGAGGCGAGAAAGCGCGGCATAAGGCATCGCGATATCGTCAAGGTGTACAACGAACGCGGGATCGTGCTGTGCGCGGCCTACGTCACCGAACGGCTCATGCCGCGCTGCTGCTACGTGGACCACGGGGCGCGGCTCGATCCCATCATCCCCGGCCTGCTCGATCGCGGCGGCTGCATCAACAGCATCACGCCCACGGCCATGACTTCCAAGCATTGCACCGGCATGGCGACAAGCGGCTTCCTCGTGGAGGTGGAAAGGGTTACGGAAGAGGAAATGGCGGGCTGGAAGCGCGATTATCCGGAGGCTTTCGCCCGCGAGATCGATTCGGCGGCCGGCGTCTGCCTTGCGGGCCGGCTTGCGAGGGAGGAAAAGGAGGCTGTGACAAATGGCTAAGGTGTTCGCAATCGATGTGGCGCTCTGCACGGGCTGCCACAACTGCCAATTGGCCTGCAAGGACGAGCATTGCGGCAACGACTGGACGCCCTACGCCAAGCCCCAACCGGAAACGGGGCAGTTCTGGTGCCGCGTGGAGGAGCACGTTCGCGGCTCCATACCGAAGGTGCGGATACACTACATATCCAGGATATGCAATCACTGTGCGAACGCCCCGTGCGTGGCGGCGGCGGAAAACGGCGCGGTGTACCGCCGGGAGGACGGGCTTGTCATCATCGACCCGGAGAAGGCGGCGGGGCAGCGACGGATTGCGGAGGCCTGCCCCTACGGGGCCGTCTATTTCAACGAGGCGCTCAATCTGCCGCAGAAGTGCACGGGCTGCGCGCACTTGCTCGACCGCGGCGCGAAGCTGCCGCGCTGCGTGGACGCCTGCCCCACCGACGCGATGCGCTTCGGGGAGGATGCGGAGCTTGCGGATTTCGTCGACGGCGCCGCCGTGCTTGCGCCCGAAACCGGGGCGCGGCCGCGCGTGTACTACCGCAATATCCCGGGTATGTTCATCGGCGGCACGGTGTACGACCCCGTCCGGGAGGAGATCCTCGAGGGCGCGGCCTGCCGCCTGCAGTCGGGCGGCAAAACCCGGCGGACCGTCACGGACGAGTTCGGGGATTTCTGGTTCGAGGATCTGCCCGTAGGCGTGTTTGAGCTGGCGGTGGACGCCAAGGGCTACCGGACGCGCGTCTTTGCGGCGCTCAAGACGGACAGGAGCATCAATCTGGGGGATATCGCGCTGGATTCCTAAACGCAATAACAATGGCATCGTGTATCGAATCAAAACATAAGGCTTGACAATTCGCGAAAATCGGTGTATGATAAAAGCGGTTGAGAGGGAGTAGTTTTATTGCAAAGTCAACATGCTGGCGCATTGCGCCTGGCTTTGCAGCCGATGCGGTTAACGAGACTTTCGACATGTTTTCCCCGTGAGGGACATGTCGGAGGTCTTTTTTATTAGGCAAACGGGCGGGCCGGAACACAGCGGGACCGCAGGGCGACCCGTTCTCGCGCGGGCCGCGCCATGCGCGTCGCGCGAGGGGAAGGAGGCTTCCATGGATTTTTCGATTGTCGTCGCGTTTTTCCTGTCGGCCGGGGCGGTGACGCTGGCGGAAATGGGCGATAAGACCCAGCTCTTGGCCATGGCTTTTGCCGCGCGCTACAAGAGCGTCGAGGTGCTGACCGGCATTTTTCTGGCTACCGTCGTCAATCATGCCCTTGCGGTGGCCGCAGGCCACTTGATCACGCGCTTCGCGGCCGCCGGGCTTTGGATACAGGCCGCCGCTTCCCTGTCCTTCATCCTTTTCGGCCTTTGGACGATTCGCGGTGACAGGCTGGAGGGCGAGGACAAGCGCAGCACGAAATTCGGCCCCGTGTTCACCGTGGGTACGGCCTTTTTCATCGCGGAAATGGGCGACAAAACCCAGTTGACAACCATCGCGCTGGCCGCGAAGTTGCCGTCCGCGCCGCTTGCGGTGCTGGCGGGCACAACCGTGGGAATGCTGACGGCCGACAGCATTGGGATAGTGGCCGGGGTTATCCTGCGTCGAAAAATTCCGGAGAAGAAGATCAAATCGGTTTCCGCCTCCGCCTTCATGCTGTTCGGGCTGGCCGGAAGCTATCGCGTGCTCCGAGAGGACCTCGGTTTGCCGTTGTCCGCAACGGCGGGCATCCTGCTCGCCTTGGCCGCGGCCGCGGCCCTCGCCGCCTTTCTCCTGCTGCGTGCGGAAAAGAAACGAGACCGCCCCTCATAGGGCGATCCCGCAAAATATCGCGTCCGGACGGAAGCGAGCCGTTTCGATGCCCGGGCGCGGGCGCAAACAGCGCCTGCATCTTCAAAGGGCCGCGGCAGGGGCGCAAGCGCTTCGCCTGCGCGCGTTTTTTTCTACAGCGCTGCCAGCTTTTTCCCCAAATCCTTGCAGGCATCCAGTGCCACGGCGTCCGGCTCCTCGTTCGCGATCAGGCCCTCCGTCGCCAAGTTGGCGCCCTTGCCCTCACAGCGTTCCTTCCAGTTGCGCATCCACTCGCCGTCGCCCCATCCGTAAGAGCCGAACAGCGCAATCGGCTTGCCGGTTATATGCTTCTCAAGCTCCGTAAAAAAGGGCTCGAATTCTGCTTCTTCCAGCACTTCGGCACCCATCGAGGGGCAGCCGAGCGCCAGCCTTTCATAAGCGGCCGCTTCGGCCGGCGTGATTTTGTCCACCGTGAACAACTCCGCTTCCGCGCCCGCCGTTCGCAGACCCTCCAGCACCGCGTTCGCCATCTTCTCGGTATTGCCCGTGCCGCTCCAATAAATCACCGCTGCTTTGCTCATCCCGCCCTTCCTTTCCGCCGGCTTTCGACCGGCCTTCGTCCGATGTTCAAGGTATATTGCTCCAAAAATGTCACGTCAATCAAAGGTGGCAATTTGCCGGCCGATTAGTTTTCACTAATCGGCCGGCAACTCCGGCAGAGAGCTTGGCAAAGGTTACGGTTGTGTGGATCGTGCAGTTCAGAACGCGTTGTTTGTGGTGTTGTTGAGGAGTGAGTTGAGTTTGCCGGTATGCACCGGCGGCCTTCGTAATCCTTTACCTTATCGTGGCGGATAAGCAAGCTGCCCACCGTTGGGTTAGTTGCCTCTAACTTAATCTCTATTATAACGCATTTGATGACGTTTGTCAATAGGAATTTTAAAAATAATTAATTTTTTTTCGCATGCTTTTTTTGCCTTTTTTCCCTTTTTCTACTTACCCGAACAGGGGCCGGGATCGCCGCAGAGGCAGGATTAAGAACCCTAAGCCCCGGGTGCCCGTTCGAACATCTCTGCGGATTCGGTCATGACATCGGCGATGGGCAGATGCTGCGGGCATTTTTCCTCGCACTGCTTGCAGGCGATGCACGCCGAGGGCTTGGGCCGCACAAAATTACGAATCGAAAAGGATACGTGCTTTTCGCTTTTGAAGATCGTCGCCTCGTTCCGCAACGCGATCAAATACGGAATGTTGATCTCGACGGGACAGGGCATGCAGTATTTGCAAGCGGTGCAGGAGTAGGGCGTCAGCTTGTTGTATTCGTCCGCCACCTTGCCGATGATCGCGCGTTCCTCATCCGTCAGCATATTCGCGTCGGCATCCGAAAGCGTCCGAACATTTTCCTCGACCTGCGCGAAGCTGCCCATGCCGCTCAATACGGTGAGCACCTCCGGAAAGTCGGCAATCCAGCGAAACGCCCACTCCGCGGGGGAGCGCTTTACGCCGATGCCGGACCAATATCTTTGGATGGGTTCCGGCAGGGCATCCGTGAGCATCCCGCCCTTGAGGGGCTCCATGATCACGACGGGCACGCCCCTGTGCGCGGCGTATTTCAAGCCTTCCACCCCCGCCTGCAAGCCGGTGTCCATATAGTTGAGCTGGATCTGACAGAAATCCCACGGGAAGGCGTCGATGATCTCCTTAAAAAGCGCCGTCGTTTCACCGTGGTAGGAAAAGCCGATATTCTTGATCAGCCCCTGCGCCCGCTTCTCCTCAAGGATGCTTACGATGCCGAGTTCCTTCACCTTCTCCCACGACTTTTCGCGGACGTCATGCAGGAGATACATATCGATATGCGTCGTATCCAAACGCGTCAATTGCTCCGCCAGCAGCCTCGGCACGTCCTCCGAGGCCGTCACGTGCATGAGCGGCAGCTTGTCGGCGATGAAGACCCTTTCCCGATAGCCGTCCTTCAGAGCCTTGCCGAGAAAGACCTCGCTCTTGCCGCCGTGGTATACGTAAGCGGTATCGACGTAATTGACGCCTTTGTCGATGGCGTAACGCAGCATCCGCCCGGCCTCCGCCTCATCGATCCGCGTATGGTCCTTGTCTATCACCGGCAAGCGCATACAGCCGAATCCCAGCAAGGAAACCCTTTCGCCCGTCTTGGGAAATGTTCTGTAATTCATTACATACTCCTCTCTGCGGCTTCTGTCGCAACATCCCGATAAGAAACACGAACCGGCATCCCGCACGAGGATGCGTATTGTCCAAGGATAATTTTGTTTTCTTAACAAAATCTCCGGGAAGCCGGTCAGTCCGAGTTCGTGCCGAAAAGCCAAACCCACAAGCCCACAGCTACTATTATACCTGTATTTTTTATTTTAGTCAATAAACGGCGCGGCGT
>JAITLA010000218.1 GCA_031278145.1 Eubacteriales Family XIII. Incertae Sedis bacterium | reverse complement strand
ATATGACATTTTTGGAGTCCGTCGTACTGGGCCTCGCGCAGGGCCTGTCGGAATTTTTGCCGATCAGCAGCTCCGGGCATCTGGCCCTGCTCGAATATTTCTTCGGGATCGACGAGGACCGGGTCTTGTTCTTCGCGGCGCTGTTGCATCTGGGCACGCTGTTTTCGATATTCTTCGTATATCATAAGGAGATATGGGCGCTCCTGCGCGAGCTCGGCGCCGTGTTTGCGGACCTCTTCGCGGGCCGGGGTCCGCGCGTGAACGCGAACGAAACCCGGCGCCTGGGCTTCATGATCCTCGTCGCGACGGTGCCGACCGCGCTCGTCGGCCTGTTTTTGCGGGATCTTTTTTCGGAGCTTTACGGCTCGCTCGTCGCCGTCGGCGCGGGCCTTTTGATCACGGGGAGCATGATGTTCGTATCGGAGCGCATGGCGCGCGGCGCGCGGGATTTGCCCGATCTGCGCTTTGCCCACGCCTTTTTCGTCGGCGTGATGCAGTCGATTGCCCTGTGTCCCGGCATTTCGCGGTCGGGCGCCACGATCACGGGCGGGCTGGCCTCCGGCATGAAAAGGGAGCTCGCGGTGCGCTTCGCCTTCCTGATCTCGATACCGTCCGTGATCGGCGCGATCCTCCTCGAGGCGCCGGAGGCCTTCGCGGCCGGCGCGGCCGGCGCGACGCTGCCGTCCCTCGGCGCGGGCGTCGCCGTTGCCATGCTGTCCGGATTCTTCGCGATCAAGGCCATGATCCGCGTCGTTTCGCTCGGGAGGCTTCGCTGTTTTTCCTTCTATACCTGGGCGCTCGGCGCGGCGGTGATCGCGTATGCGTTGTTTTTGTAGCCGGCAGACGCCGCGGGACGCTTGCCGCGTTCGGAGATGAAAATGGCTGAGAAAAAGCAAACGAAAAAGACGTCCGCGCGTCGCGCCGCGGAAAAAAAGAGCGTGAAGGCGGAGCGGGGAAGCGCTGCGGCCGGGCGGCCCGGACGGCTGCGCGACGAGATATGGGCCATCGCGCTGACGGCCGTGGGCGCCTTCCTGATCGTGGCGATGCAGACGAGCGCGGCAGGGTGCTTCGGCGAGGCGATGCAGACCCTGCTCAAGGGCTGTTTCGGCTTCACGGGCTATGTGCTGCCCTACTATATGATCGTGTACGGCGTGCTCCTTTTCGCGAAGAAGGCGGCCCGGCTCAGCGGCAGGTCCGTGTTCTTTTGGGTTTTGATCTTCCTGCTCCTGACGGTCGCCAACGCGGGCAGGTTCATAGCGGACGATTTCGACTTCGACCTTGCGGTCCTGTCCCGGCTCTTTGACAGGGGCGCGACCGGCGAGGGCGGCGGCTTTTTCGGCGATCTGATCGGCATGGGCCTGATCGGGCTGATCGGGCGGCCGGGGCTCTATATTTTCTGCGGCGCGGGTGTCTTGATCTCCCTCCTGCTCGTCATAAACACGCCGATCTCGCAGATGCTCGACGGGTTCAACGAGCGGCGCGCGGAGCGGAAAGCCCTCGCTGCGGCCAAGGCGACCGTGGCTGCCGCGGAGGATGCGGAAAAAGAGGCGAAGGCGCGGGAGGCGGGGCTCTCCCCGGACGGCGCGCCGCCCGCGAGCATCCTCTCGGGCAAGGCGGGCACGGCCCTCAAGCAGACGCGCATCGTGGACTATATCAACGCGGAATACAGCGACGACACGGCCGTCGGAACGGGCGTGGAACCGCCTTCGCAGCCCGCGCCCGGCATGGGCCTCGATCCCGCGCCCGGCCCGGAGGACGACGGTGCGTTCGATTTCGCCTCGGATCTCGCGGCGGACGAGAGCCTTGCGGGGGACGCGGATTCGGAGGCGCCCCGTGCCGCCGGCACGGAGGGGGCCGGGCTTTCCGTGCCGTCGGTGTTTGCCGGCGGGAAGGCCGTGAACGGAGAGGCGCGCGCCGCGCCGGAACGGGAGGCCTCGCACGGCGTACCGCTCGTGCCGCCGGCCTACACGCTGCCGCACACGGGGCTTTTGAAGAACGGCCCCGCGCGCCACGCGAAGGATGGCGGGGGCGATCCGCGGATCATGGCGCAGAAGCTCGAACGGACCCTGCGGAATTTCGACGTGGACGCCAAGGTGATACAGGTCACGGTGGGACCGGCGGTCACGCGCTACGAGCTGCAGCCCGGCGTCGGGGTGAAGGTGGCGAGCATCAAGCGCATAGAAAACGACATCGCCTTGAACCTCGAAGCGAAGAGCCTCCGCATCGAGGCGCCCATACCGGGCAAGGCGGCGGTCGGCATCGAGGTGGCGAACGACAGGATAGACGTGGTCGTATTGCGCGATATTTTGGAATCCCGCGAGTTCAAAAACGCCGAATCGCGGATCGGCTTCGCCGTCGGCATGGACATATCGGGAAACAGCATCGTCGCGGATTTGAAATCCATGCCGCATATGCTTATCGCCGGTTCGACGGGTTCCGGCAAGAGCGTCTGCATCAACAGCATCATCATGAGCCTGCTGTTCAAGGCGCGGCCCGATGAGGTGCGGCTGATACTGATAGACCCCAAGGTCGTGGAGCTCGGCAATTACAACGGCGTCCCGCACCTTCTGGTCCCGGTCGTGACGGAGTCCGGCAAGGCGGCGGCCGCGTTGAACTGGGCCGTCGCGGAGATGAACGAGCGCTATGAGAAGCTCGGCAGGGAGCGCGTGCGGGACCTCGAATCCTACAACAAGCGCATGCGGGAACGCGGGGAAGACGAGGCCGTGCTTCCGCAGATCGTGATCATCATCGACGAGCTTGCCGATCTGATGATGGAGGCGCGGGCCAAGGTGGAAGAGGCCATCTGCCGCATCGCGCAGAAGGCCCGCGCGGCCGGCATGCACCTTATCGTGGCCACGCAGCGCCCCTCCGTGGACGTGATCACGGGGCTGATCAAGTCCAACATCCCGTCGCGGATCGCGTTTGCCGTGTCGCAGCAGGTGGACTCCAGAACCATACTCGACATGTCCGGTGCCGAACATCTGATGGGCAAGGGCGATATGCTCTTCAAGGATCAGGGGCGCGACAAGCCCATACGCGTGCAGGGCGCCTTCGTTTCCGACAGCGAGGTGCACGCGGTCATAGAGTTT
Organism: Eubacteriales Family XIII. Incertae Sedis bacterium; assembly: GCA_031278145.1. Next base: position 4,416 of record JAITLA010000218.1, on the reverse strand, counting down.
GTAAAGAAGCAGATGGGACCCGAGTACGCGGACGATGTGATGCAGACCATCGAAACGGGCGGCGCGGGCGCCTTGCCCGACGAGGAAGGCGACGACGAATTGCTGCCCGAGGCCGTGGAAACCGTCGTGCTCGCGAAGCAGGCTTCCGCCTCCATGCTGCAGCGGCGCTTCCGCGTGGGCTACAACAGGGCGGCGCGCCTGATCGAGATGATGGAGGCGCGCGGCGTCGTCGGGCCGGCCGACGGCAGCAGGCCCAGAGCCGTGCTGCTGAGCGAGGAAGAGCTGTACGCCGCGCGGGACGGTCTTTCGGAAGCGGACGAATCCATATGAGGACGATATACATCGAAACCTTGGGCTGTTCCAAGAACCTCTGCGATTCGGAGTTCGCGGCGGGCGTTCTGGAAGAAGCGGGCTACCGCACGGTGGCGGATCCCGCCGAGGCCGCCGTGATCCTCGTCAACACCTGCGGTTTCATAGACGACGCGAAGCGGGAATCCATCGACGCCATCCTAGAACTGTCGGCCCACAAGGCGGAGGGGCGGCGGCTCGTCGTGTCGGGCTGCCTCTCGCAGCGCTACGGCGCGGAGCTCGCGCGGGAATTGCCCGAGGTCGATCTCTTCCTCGGCGTGGGGGAGTACGCGCGGCTGGCCGATATCTTGGATGATGCGAATGCGGGCGCGGATGCGCGGCGTTGCGGGGGTCCCGCGGGCGCCGGCAAGGGCGGGGAGGCGGAAAGCGGCGCGGGCGTTTTTCCGCGCAGACGGCGCTTCGGCCCCGCGCACACGGCCTCCGTGAAGATAGCCGAGGGCTGCGACAACCGTTGCGCCTACTGCGTGATCCCCGATATTCGCGGACCGTACAAAAGCCGCGCAATCGACGATATCCTGCGCGAAAGCGAGGCCTTGGTCGCGGGCGGCGCCGCAGAGCTCGTCTTGGTTGCGCAGGATGTCACGAACTACGGCGCGGATCTGTACGGAAAGCCCGTGCCGGCGAAACTGGTTCGCGAGCTGTGCGGCCTGCGCGGGCTCCGCTGGCTCCGCCTGATGTACTGCTACGAGGACAGGGTCACGGAGGAACTGATCGAGGCGATGGCCGCGGAGGAAAAGGTCTGCCATTACATCGATCTGCCCCTGCAGCACGCGAGCGACCGCGTGCTTTCGGCGATGCGCAGGCGTTCGAGCAAGGCGAGCATGCTGCGGACCATAGAACGCCTGCGCGCCGCCATTCCCGACATTCACATTCGCACGACCTTGATCACGGGCTTTCCGGGCGAGAGCCGGGCCGATTTCGACGAGCTGGCGGATTTCGTGGAAAGGGTGCGCTTTGAAAGGCTGGGCGTGTTTGCCTATTCGCGCGAGGAGGGCACGCCGGCGGCGTCCATGAAGGGGCAGCTGCGCGAGGCCGTGCGGTCCTCGAGGCGGGATAAGCTCCTGCGCTTGCAGCAGGGCATCTCCCTCGAAAAAAACCGCGCGAAGATCGGACGGACGCTCGAGGCGCTGGTCGAGGAACGCGAACGGGACGGCAGCTTTTCGGGCCGGACGCGCTACGACGCGCCCGAGATCGACAACGGGATCCTCTTCACCGCGGCGGCGGACGCGAAGGCCGCGCCGGCGCCGGGCGATATCGTTCGCGTCCGCGTGGATGACGCCTTCGATTACGACCTGAGCGGCCACATGGTCTGAATCCGCCGCGCTTGAGGCCGCCCCGACGCGGCGCAAACAACCGAAAGGCGATCCGCATGAACAAAAACCTTCCCAATTGGCTCACCGTGCTGCGCGTCCTGCTGATCCCCGTATTCATCGTCGTTCTGATGCGCGGGCACGCCGTCGCCGCCGCCGTCCTGTTCGCCGCCGCTTCCCTGACGGACGCGCTGGACGGCTATCTGGCGCGCAAATACGATCTGATTTCCAATTTTGGCAAGCTGATGGATCCGCTGGCGGATAAGCTGCTCGTCGTTTCCGCCTTCTCTTGCTTTACGGAGCTGGGGCTCGTCCCCGCCTGGGTGCTGATCGTGATACTCGCACGCGAGTTTACAATAACGGGATTACGGTCCGTCGCGGCGAGCGAGGGCGTGGTCATCGCGGCCGGGGCGTCCGGCAAGCTGAAGACCGTGTTTCAAATGCTCGCCGTGCTGGCCATCCTGTTGATGGACCTTCCGATCCGCGTGTTTGGCGCGCCCTTCGCGCGTTTCGGCGTACCGCTTGCCATGACCGTGCTCGTCGTCGCCGTGCTCCTGACCGTGTATTCCGGCGCGGAATACGTGATCAAGAGCAGGCATTTGTTTTTCAGAGCCAAATGAGGAGGATTCCGCGTTTATGAAAGCGACCCTGATCAGCGTCGGCACCGAGCTTCTGTTCGGGCAGATCACGAATACGAATACGGTGTACCTGTCCGAACAGCTGCAGCTACTCGGCGTGGACGTCCTGTATCATTACACCGTGGGCGACAACCCGGAACGGCTGCGCCGCATGCTGCGGCTCGCATACGAGGACTGCGATCTCGTCATCACGACGGGCGGCCTCGGTCCGACGCAGGACGATCTGACCAAGGAGATCCTGACGGAGGAATTGCATGACAGCCTCGTTTTGGATCAAGACGCGCTGGACGCGATAGAAGGCTTCTTCAAGCAGGTCGGCCGCCCCATGACCGAGAACAACAGGAAGCAGGCCTATCTGCCCGCGCGCGCCGTCATATTCCGAAACGCGAACGGGACGGCGCCGGGCTTCGCGATCGAGGACGGCGAGCGGATCGCGATATGCCTTCCGGGACCGCCGCGCGAGATGAAGCCCATGTTCGAGAACGACGCGCGGCCCTTCCTCGCCTCGAAATCGCGGAGCGCCATCTCTTACAAACTGCTGCGCACCTTCGGGCTTGGGGAATCGGCCCTCGAAACGGCCCTCGAGGATTTGATCGACGCGCAGACCGATCCCACGCTCGCAACCTACGCCAAGGAAGGCGAATGCAGCCTGCGCATCGCTTCCAAGCGCGCAACGGAGGCGGAGGCGCGGGCTGCGGTCGAAGCGATGAAGCGCAGGGTGCTGGATCGCATCGGTTCCTATGTATACAGCGACGACAACGAGGAACTTGCGCAGGTGGTCGCGCGCGGGCTGCTCGCGAAAAACATCGGCTTCTCCTGCGCCGAATCCTGCACGGGCGGCATGTTCGCCGCGGAGATGACGGACATCCCGGGCATATCCGCGGTCTTTGAGCGCGGCATCGTCGCGTATGGCAACCGCGCCAAGACGGAAGAACTGGGCGTTTCACGGGAGATACTCGAACGATACGGCGCCGTCAGCCGGGAATGCGCGCTGGCCATGGCGCGCGGCCTTTCCGAACGCACGGGCAGCCGCCTCGCCATCGCCGTCACGGGCATCGCGGGACCCGGCGGCGGAACGCCGGAAAAGCCGGTCGGCCTCACCCACATCGCCTGCGTGTTCGACGGCGCGGCGCACTGCAAGGAACTTCGCATGCGCGGCGGCAGCCGTTACCGAAATCGCCGCTACGCGGTCCTTTCCATGCTTTCCATGATACTGCGCCTGATCGGCGCCGAATAAGCCGAGGCTTCGCGCGCGCGGAAAACGGAAGCGCTTCATCCGCCACAATCCCATTGTTTTTAAAGATTTATAATTTTTTCTTGAAACATATTTACAAATAAAACAATATGTGTTATATTGTAAAGGCGGCCGGGGTCACACGTGATTTTCGAGAAAATTTTCACAAAAACCCCTTGACCCCGCGCGAAAAGTGCTGTATGATTGGAAAAGAACATATGTTCGGAAATGCGGAGGGAAAAATGGCGATCAACATAAACAGAGAAGAAAAAGAAAAGGCGCTGGAGGCGGCGCTGGCGCAGATCCAAAAGCAGTTCGGGAAGGGCGCCATCATGAAGCTCGGCGACGACGGCGCCAAGCTGAACATCGCGGCCATCCCCACGGGCTCGGTGAGCATCGACGTCGCGACGGGGATAGGCGGCGTGCCCCGCGGCCGGATCGTGGAGATCTTCGGCCCCGAATCCTCGGGCAAGACCACGCTGACGCTGCACATCATCGCGGAGGCCCAGAAGCTGGGCGGCAGGGCCGCCTTCATAGACGCCGAACACGCGCTCGACCCCGATTACGCGAAAAAACTCGGCGTGGACACGGACGGCCTGCTCGTTTCCCAACCCGACACGGGAGAGCAGGCGCTCGAAATATGCGAGTTGCTTGTGCGGAGCGGCGCGATAGACGTCGTGGTGGTGGACTCCGTGGCCGCGCTCGTTCCCAAGGCGGAGATACAGGGCGACATGGGCGACGCGCACGTCGGTCTGCAGGCCCGGCTGATGTCGCAGGCGCTGCGGAAGCTGGCCGGCGCCATCAACAAATCCAACACCTGCGCGATATTCATCAACCAGCTGCGTGAAAAGGTCGGCGTGATCTA
>JAITLA010000194.1 GCA_031278145.1 Eubacteriales Family XIII. Incertae Sedis bacterium | reverse complement strand
ACACATGGGGACGGTTCATTTGTGTAACACATACAATGTTGGAATTGCGCGATTTACCGGCATGGGCCACAGTGCCAAACCTGCCCAATACACAAAAGAACCGTCCCCGTGTGTACTTTGTCAGTGACCTCTACCGGCGGGTGGGTAACCCTCGTGATAGTTGCCGGCCTTGTCGATATAACCCCAAGTGTATTTCCGAGAAACGGCATCATAGCTGCCAACCGCCGCGTATCCGTCGGAGAAGCTGCTGACGTAGTCCCCTACCACCGCTTGAAGCGGTGGTAGGGGACTACCTGATTTTTTTATCATTTAGAGACAGCCCCCGCCCGTTTTGCCGGGCTTTTGAGAATCGTCAGGTCGCGTTTTCGATGTTTTCGCCGCAGAAGGGCGCGCCCGTTACGTCCGCGCGTAATAGGCGTCGATCTCCTCCTTCGTCAAGGAGCGGTCGCCGCAGCCGTATTGGACGGTGAAGGGGCAGGGGTATCCGTCCGCCACCTTGACGTTGACAATCGACGGCTTGCCCGATTGATAGGCCCTCCTTATGGCGGGGATCACATCCTCGATGTCCTCAACGTACTCCCCGTATCCGCCCAAGGCTTCGGCGATCTTTTCGTATCTTCTCTCGACCAGCGTGGTCGCGATGTAACCCTTTTTCACCTCGTCCGCGTTGCGCATGGTTTCGGCCAGCTTGACCATGCCCCATTGCGCGTCATTGGAAACGACGCAGATGATCCGCATGCCGAAGCGAGCCATCGTGTCGAACTCGCCGAGATAAAAGCCGATGCTGCCGTCGCCGGTGTATTCGAGCACCGGCTTGCCGTGCGCGCGCCACAGGCCCATGGCAAAGCCTTGGCCCGTGCCAATCGTGCCGTTCGCGGCGTAGCCGGCGACTTGGCCCGGCGCGCGCGCGCGCACGGTGCGCAATATCCACTCGTATGCGTCGCCGCCGTCCGCGACGACAGACCAGTCCGGCGCTTCCGTATCGAGAAACTTGCTCAGCTCCGCGGCGAGCCGCGCGGGATGCATCGGTTTGATGTCCCGGAAGCCGTAGCCCTCGCTCCATTCCGCGCGGTACGCCGCGTGCAGATCCGCGGCGCGCTTCGCCCACGCGCCGTCCGTCCGTTTCGCAATCCTTTTGCGGACGGCCTCGAGCAGCTGCCGCGCGCCCGCGCCCGCACCCGCGACGATACCCACGTCGGCGGGGCAATTGAAGCCTATCATCCGCGCATCCGGGTGGATCTGAATGAAGCGGGCATCCCCGTTGATCAAGGGCGGCTTGCCGTTGTTCAGCCTGAAGTTCATGGCTGCGGCGAGCGTGACGATGACATCGGCCTCGCAGAGCGCGCCCTCGCCGATCCGAAACAGCGCGTCGTCCTCGTCGCCGAACAGACCGCGCGCCATCGTGGACGCATACACGGGCATCCCCAGATGCTCCGCGAGCGCCGTGACCGCCGCGCGCCCGCCTTCCGCGGTGAACACCGCGGCGTCGCCGACCGCGAGCACGGGCCGCTCCGCCTTCGCGAGCAGATCCGCGGCTGCGTCGATCCGCGCGGGATCGCCGAAGGGCTGCGCGGAGGTCCGGGATTTTTCGGGAAACATGACGTCGTCCATCTCGACCCTTGCCTTCATGACATTCACGGGCGTTTCGAGATATACGGGACCCGGCGCGGCGCCGAGCATCCGGCGGAAGGCCTGCGCCACATACTCCGGTATGCGCTCCGCTTCGAAGATCCGCGCGGACCAAAGCGTGTTACTCCTGAGGATCGCAATCGTGTCCATACCCATATCCTGTTCCGCGCCCGTGTCAAAATCGCCGACGCCCACGGAGGCCGAGAGCAGCAAGACGGGAGAACCCGCGGCGCGCGCCTCAAAGATCCCCTGCATGGTCTGCATCACCCCCGGCGTCACCGTCGCGAGCACGACGCCCGGCTTGCCCGTCGCGCGCGCGTAGGCGTCGGCCGCGTAGACGCCCGCGTTCTCGTGCCGCACGTCCGTAACCTCGATCCCCTCCGCCCTGCAGCCGTAAATGACGGGCATGATCTGCCCGCCGCACAGGGTAAATACGTGTTCCACGCCTTCCCTCTTCAATTGCCTTGCAAACAAGCGTCCCCCATCCACAATCATACCGCTCCCCTTTCGTAAATCCCGCGGGCCGGCGTCCGAAACGCCGGCCGTGCGAGGCTGTGACAAGCTCGGTGTTCTCTGTGATCATTATAGCACGAAAAGCTTCATGGATCACACAAAAAACACGATGAAGCGGGAGCATCTTTCCATCCTTCGGCGGGGCCATGGGCTCAGAGCCTTACCAAACAGACGACGGGCAGGGGTGCTCATAGCCCCTGCCCGTCGTCTGTAATAGGAAATGAATGTATTTGTGCGGACGAGAACCGCAGGCGGCGAGGCCCCCGCCTCAGAGCTCCCGCAGGGCCTGTACGAGCTCTATCTTTGCCGCTGCGGTGTCCTTCACGCTCTTTATGACGCGCGCGGGAATGCCGGCCGCGACCGTTTCCGCCGGCACGTCCTCGATCACGACGGCGCCCGCCGCCACGACGGCGCCCCTGCCGATGCGGACCCCCTCCAGCACCACCGCGTTCGCGCCGATCAGCACATCGTCCTCGACGACGACGGGCTTCGCGCTCGGCGGCTCGATGACGCCGGCCAGCACCGCGCCCGCGCCCACGTGGCAGTTCTTCCCGACCGTCGCGCGGCCGCCGAGAATCGCGCCCATGTCGATCATCGTGCCCGCGCCGACGACGGCGCCTATGTTGATCACGGCGCCCATCATGACGACGGCGCCCTCGCCGATCTCCACCCGGTCGCGTATGATCGCGCCCGGCTCTATGCGCGCCTTGATATCCTTCGTGTCCAGCAGGGGTACCGCCGAATTCCTGCAATCGCTCTCGATCACAAGATCCTCGATATCCGCGCTCTGTGCCTCCAGCGCCTTCTTGACGTCGCCCCAATCCCCGAACACGACCTTGTCGCCGACGCCGAACACGCGGCAGTTTTCAAAGCGGATTTCCCGCTTCTCCTTCAAGAATACCCGAACGGGCGTTTTTTTCTCCGCATCCTTGAGGAATTGTATGATCTCTCTCGCTTCCATTCTTGCTTCCATTGTCATCCCTTTCCGTTTCGTCGCATGGCCTTTCGGTAAAAGCATATCGTCCGTTTTGTGACGGAAGCGAAGGCGTGTCCACCGCTCCGCCCACGTACCTTTGAACGACGGCGTCAGTCCCCCGCGCGGCTCTGCCGGAGCTTGACCGCCCGCTTTCCGACGAGCGTGATGAGGACGGCGTGGAACGGCAGCTGCACCAGATTGTTGATCAGGCGCGCGCCGGTATAGTAGCCCCCGGCGAGCGTACCGTACATCATGCGCATCCAGACGTAATTCAGCCCCATCGTGACGAGCACCAGAATGATCAGCCTCGCGGCGATCACCCGCCAAAGCTTCACGGGCCTCTTGTACAGAAGCAGCGCGTAGATAAAGCAGGAAAGCATCTCGCTCAGGGCATAGCCCGGGAAATAGCCGCCCTGTGGGTTGGCGAGGTATTGCAAGGCGTCGCTGACAAAACCGTAGGCAAGCGCGCACCAGGGCCCGCACAGCATGGCCGTGAGCGCGCCCGGCAGATAGGCGAACGTAATCGCGCGGAAGGTCGGCGTGAGATAGATGCTGAATCGGCTCAGAACCGCCGCAATCGCGGCCATCAGACCCATGAGGATCAGATTTTCCAAGGTAAACGCGCTCTTTACGGCGAATTGCGCTTCCCGCGCCGCCGTTTCGGTCCTTTTGTCTTTGCGAAACATGACAAAGCTCCTTTCCGTCCGCATTGTGTTCACTTTGATAAAGCGCCACAGCAACGGGGAAAGGGACTTTCCGGGTCCTGCGGCAGCGGATGCAATATTGTACCGCAAACCGACAAGCGGTTTTTCGTTCATAGGCGACATCCCGGCCCATGACACTTTACGCACAATATTTACTCTACCTGCTATTCGATTGTCGTATTCGCTTCACCCGTGCGGGCTCCCGCGCGACCGGCAGAACCACATGAGCGCCCCCAGCGCCACGCCGCCGATGATGTTGCCGAGCGTGACGGGGAGCAGGTTTGCGAGGAAGAAATTTCCCCAAGTGAGGCCCTCCGTGCGAACGCCGAGTTCCGCCGCCTTTGCCGCGTATGCCGGAAGCCGCGCCGCGAGAAGCCCTGCGGGGATATAGTACATGTTCGCGACGCAGTGCTCGAAGCCGCAGACGACGAAGAAGGCGACCGGCGGATAGGCGCCGAGCACGCGGCCCGTCGTATCCTTGGCCGAAAGCGCCATGAACACGCCGAGGCAGACGAGCAGATTGCAGAATATCCCGAGCACGATTGCGCTCCCGAAGCCGAGCGCGCATTTTGCGGCCGCCGTCTTGATCGTGTACGCCGCGAGCGCGCCGTTCGAGTAATTCAGCTGTCCGGACCATACGCAGGCCGCAGCGACGATGAGGCTGCCGATGAAGTTTCCGGCGTAGACGATCAGCCAGTTCTTCAGCATTCGCGAAAGCGCCACCCTGCCGGCCAGCACGGAAATCGAGATCAGGCAGGAGCCCGTGAAGAGCTCCGCCCCCGCAACGATCACCGCCGCGAGGCCGAAGGGGAAGAGCAGGCCCGCCGTCATGCGCGCCAAGCCGACGTTCGCGATGTCGTGCGCCGCCGTGCTCGACGTCGCGGCGGCGAGGGCGATCAGCATCCCCGCGAGCACGCCGAGCAACAGCGCCTTGCGCGCCGGATAGCCCACCTTCTCTTCGCCCGCGGAAACGCAGTTTGCCGTCACCTCCGCCGCGTTGAAAAAATTCATGGTCTCACCTCTCTGTGCCGGTCAAGGCTCCGGGGACCCCTGAAAACGATTCCGCGCCGCCTCACCCGCCGCAGCGATTACATGCTTTGCCAATACCGCGGTCGTGACGGCGCCCACGCCGCCCGGTACCGGCGTGATCGCCAGATCGATGCCCTCCGCGTCCTCGAAACGCACGTCGCCGCACAGGGCGCCGCTCGCGTCCGCGTTGACGCCGACGTCGATCACGACCTGCCCCGGAGAAAGACAGTCCCCGCCGACGGCGTGCGCCTTACCCGCGCTCACGATCAGCAGCTCCGCGTCCCTGCAGATCGCGGGCATGCGCGTCGTGCGCGTATGGCAGAGCGTGACCGTGGCGTGCCGCGCGAGCAGCATCATGGCGACAGGCCTGCCGACCACGAGGCTCCGGCCGATCACGACCGCCCGCTTGCCCGTCGGATCTATGCCGTAATAGTCCAGGATTTCCATGCAGGCCTGCGCCGTGCAGGGCGCGTATCCCGCGCCCGCGCCCGTGAATACCCTCGCCAGCGCCGCATCCGTTATGCCGTCGATGTCTTTTTCCGGCGATACGGCGTTCCGCACCGCGTTGTCGTCCATGGCCTTCGGCAGGGGGCGGAGGATCAGGATGCCGTGCACCCCAAGGTCGCCGTTGAGCGCTTCAATCTCGGCGATCAAGCGCGCCTGCGGCGCATCGGCGGGCAGGGGGATGCGCCGGACCCGAATGCCGGCCTTTTCACAGCGCCCCGTTGCGCCGCGTTCATAGGCGATATCGCTCGGCCGCTCGCCAAGCCGCAGGATCGCCAGCGTGGGGAGGACGCCGCGTTCAAAGAGCGCGCTCGCCTCCCGCGCCGCAGCTTCGATCAAGGCCGCCGCCACGGGCGCTCCCGCCAGTGGTTTTGCCATTGCCGCACCTCGCTTTCGTTTTTGACGGCCCGCAGTCCCACTGCGGGGCGGCTTAGGTCAGCCGTTCCGAAACCGCGTCGCAGATCGCGTCCGCCGCAGGCTCGTATGCCTCCAGCATGGCGTTCGCCCGCCGGTCCGCTTCCGCGGCCCGCGCGCGGTCCGTCATGGCCTTTGTGTTGATGCGGACGTTCAGGGACGCACCGCGAAGCGCGGCCTTGCAGAACAGAACGCCGACACCGACATCGCTCGAGGCCATGGCCGCGCCCTTTTCGAGGAATCCGCGGTGCAGATCAATCGCTTCGCAGCATTTTTCCATGATCGCGAGCGGCACGTCGCAGGCGTCCTTCAAGGCGGCCTCCATGACCGCCGCCTTCTCCGCCTTTTCCGCGTCGCTTCCCTTGGGCATCCCGTAGGCCCGTGCCAAGGGGAGGAAGGCTTCGGCGTCGTCCTGCACGAGCGTGAGCAGCTCCGCGCGCAGCCGCGTTGCGCGCGCCGTGAGCGCCGCGATATCGGCCTGCGCGTGCGCGTATTTTTTCTTGCCGACGGTCAGCGCGCAGGCCATGTTTCCGAGCGCGACGCCGATTGCGCCGACGAGGGCGGATGCGCCCCCGCCGCCCGGAACCGGCGCCTTGGACGCCAACTCGTCGATGAACGCCTCACAACTCTGCTTCACAAAATCCATACCCGGTGCTCCCGTTTTAAAACAAGCCGCTGATCCTTCCGTCCGAATCCACGTCGATCCTTTCCGCGCTCGGAATCTTGGGCAGACCCGGCATGGTCATGATGTCGCCCGTGAGCGCCACGATGAAGCCCGCGCCGGCGGAAACCTTGAGGCTCCGCACCGTGATGCGGAAGTCCTTCGGCGCGCCGAGCAGGGCGGCGTTGTCCGAAAAGCTGTACTGCGTCTTCGCCATGCAGACGGGCAGGTCGCC
>JAITLA010000169.1 GCA_031278145.1 Eubacteriales Family XIII. Incertae Sedis bacterium | reverse complement strand
ATGGCCCTGAAGAGCCTGCGGACCAGCAAGATGCGATCCTTCCTGACGATGCTCGGCATCATCATAGGCGTCGCCTCCGTGATCATCCTCGTGAGCCTCGTCAACGGTCTGTCGAGCGAGATCACCTCCTCGCTCGAGGCGGCCGGCACGAACACGATCTCGGTCAGCATCATGGGCCGGGGCAGCAACAAGAGCTTCAGCGCGGCCGACATGGAGGCCTTCATCGAGGAGAACAAGGAGCGCTTCAAGGCCTACAGCCCCGTGGTCAACGCGCAGGCGACGGTCAAAAACGGCACCGATTCCGTCACGGCTTCCATCGTGGGCGTCAACGAGCTCTACGCCGACATGCAGGGCCTAAAGCTCGCGGCGGGCCGCCTTATCCAGTTCATAGACGCGGACCGGCTGCAAAAGGTATGCGTCGTCGGCACCTACATCGCGGAGGAACTCTTCGACGGCGCCGTGTACGCGGATTCGACCGTGAAGATCAACGGCTCCACGTACACGGTGGTGGGCGTGCTCGAAGAGATGGCGGATTCGACGGAGGGCTCGGACGACGATATCATCTACGTTCCGTACACCACCGCGTCGCGCCTTGCGGGGAACGCGAACGTGGGCAGCTACACCCTCGCGGCGCGGGACGTGACCAACATCGATGAAACGGTCGATCTGATCCGCAACGAGCTGTACGGCGCCTTCGGGAACGAGAACGCCTATCGCGTGGTCAGCATGTCGCAGATGATCGACATGATGAACGAGATCACGGGCTCCATCGCCGTCGTCCTCGTCGGGATCGCGGGCATATCGCTCATCGTGGGCGGCATCGGCATCATGAACATCATGCTCGTTTCCGTCACCGAAAGGACGCGGGAGATCGGCATACGAAAGGCGCTCGGCGCGCGCCGCGCCGCGATCATGAGCCAGTTCATCATAGAGGCCGCGACGACGAGCGCGGCGGGCGGCGTGATCGGCATCCTCGTCGGCATCGTCTTGTCCTTTGTCGCGGGAAGCCTGTTTGATATGGCCGTCGCGCCTTCCTACGGCGCCGTGCTGATCGCCTTCGGCGTTTCCGTCGCCATAGGCATGGTATTCGGGTATTTCCCGGCAGGGAAGGCCGCGAGGCTGCATCCGATAGACGCTCTGCGCCACGAATGAGGGCGCGACAATGGAGCTTTACGCAAACGAAATGAGGGAGAAAACAGACATGAAGCTGAAGAAACGCATTTGCGCGCTGCTCGCCGCAGCCTTGGTTTTCTGCGGCACGGCGCAGGGCTTTGCCGCGAGCGACAGCGCGGTCAATCTGCTGACCGCCATCGGCGTCATCACCGCGGGGGACGACGGGAGCTTCAACGCGGGCGCGTCCGTCACGCGCGCGGAGTTCGCGCGGATGCTCGTGACGGTGTCGCCATACAAGGATTCCGTTTCGGCCGGGTCGTCGGTATTCAAGGATGTGAGCGCCTCGCACGCGGCCGCGGCCTACATCAAGACAGCGGTTTCGAACGGGCTGATGTCGGGCTACAGCGACGGCAGCTTCCGGCCGTCCGGCGATCTCACGGTCGAGCAGGCGGCGGACGCCGTCCTCAAGCTGCTCGGCTATACGGCGGCGGATTTTCGCGGCGGCTTCCCTGCGGCGCAGATGAACGCCTTCCGCGCGAGCGGTCTGTCGGCGGGCGTCGGCGGCGGCACGGGTTCCGTCGTGACGATGGGCGACGCCGCGCAGATCCTCTACAATCTGCTGAACGCGCGCATGAAGGACAGCGAGCAAAAATACGCGGAAACGATAGGCCTGAAGCTGAACGCGAGCGGCGAGGTGGATTACGCGACGGCCCTCGGCGACAACATGAGCGGCCCCTTCACGGTGCAGAGCCTTTCCGCCCTGAGCACGGAGCTCGGCCTCGCGAGCGCGGGCGTCACGGTGTACAAGAACGGGAAGGCCGCCGCGCTCTCGGACGTGAAGCGCTACGACATCGTCTACTGCAACGCCGCAAGGACGGTCCTGTGGGTGTACGACAAGAAGATCACGGGGATCTACGACAGGGCGACGCCGAGCCAAAACGATCCCACGTCCGTAACCGTGTCGGGCAAGGACTACGAGCTGGAATCGGCCGCCGCCTTCTCCGCGCTCTCCTCGGGCGGCTCGCTGCGCACCGGCATGACGGTCACGCTGCTTCTCGGCCGGGACGGCAGGGTCGCGGACGCGGTCGCGAGCACGAAGGTCAGCGTCGCCGCCGTCCTGTACGTGACCGAAACGGGGAGCAAGAGCTATACGAACGCGAACGGGCGGGAATACACCTCCGCCTACATCGGCGGCGTCACGGCCGACGGGGAAACGCTGGAGTATCCCGTGACGGAAACGTGGATGGCGGTGGGGGACATCGTGAAGCTGCGCTTCGCGGACAACGCCATGAGCGTTACGAAGATGTTCGGCGGCTCCCTCTCGGGCGCGGTGGACGCGGACCTCCACACGATAGGCGATATCAATCTGTCGGAGGACGTCCGGATCCTGGACACCTACGAGGGCGCCTACGTCCCCGTGTCCGTGCAGCGGCTCTCCGGCGTGACCATCTCCAAGGAAGAGGTGCTCTATCACGAGGCCTCGGGCGGCAGGGTGACGGCGCTGATCCTGAAGGACGCCACGGGCGACTGCGGCAGCTACGGCATCGTCAGCTCGGTCACGCAGCGGGAAGAGGACGGATCGAGCCGGGATTACGGCTATGTCACGGAAGGCGTTTCCCGCAGCGTTACGGGCAGCTTCGGCGTTTCAATCGGCCCCGCGCGCTTCATGCCCTCGGGTGAAAAAATCACGTCCATGCGCAACCTGCGCGGGCTTACGGGCAAGGTGAAGGAATTCGACGGCGCGACGCTTACGACCGCCGGAACGGCGGTGGAATGGGGCGTTTCGGAGAATGCGGCGGTGTATGCCAAGTCGCAGAGCGCCACAAGCTATGCCCACGCGACGCTCGACGACGCGCTGGCGGCCTTCGAGGCGGGGAAGAGCCTCGATTTCTACTACGACGACACGCCCGACGGCGGTGGGCGTATACGCGTGATCCTCATCAGGGAATGAGATGGGGGAAGGCCCGGCGCGGGGCGCAGCGGGACGCGATCTTCGCCCCCGCCGCGTCGCCCTTGTCCTCGCCCGTCAGAGGGAGAGAAAGCCGCCGGTAAGGAGCAGCAGGGGGTTGCCGTTGTAGAGCTTGCCGGCGAATGCCGACGCGAACAGCATGTCCGAAACCGCCGCGTTCGCGGATTCGCTTATGAGCAGGGAAACCGGCAGGATCAGCGCGAGCAGCACAAGGACGATAAGCATGCCCCGGACGGCGCCGAATACGAAGCCGAGAATCCCATCGATGCCGCCGATAAGCCCCTTGCCGCGCGACCGCTTGGAAAACAGGAGGCTGAGCAGGAAGGCGAGCAGCTTGACGGCGAGCAGCAGCGCGAGGTAGACGAATACCTTGAAGCAGACGGCGGCCACGCCGTCCGCGACGGAAACGGAGAAGGTCGAAACGAGCTTGTTCACGGCCTCCGCGATCACATTCGGAACATCCTCCAAAAACACGCCGGCCTTGGCGGACACGTGCGCGCTGAAGCGCGCCTCTATGCCGCTTCGGATGTTGTCGTACACGTCCGTGTTGGCGGAGAGCAGTTCGTTTGCGTAGGGGTAGAGCAGCGCCGCGATGGCGATTGACAGCAGCCAGCCGAAGGCGCGCAGCACCGTGCGGACCAGACCGCTCCGATAGCCGATCATCGCGGATGCGAAGACGATGAGAATGATAAGTATGTCGAGTTGCATGCGGTATACCTTGTCTGTCTGCGGGAAATGCCGCCTTGCGCGGCGGCCCGGCGCCATTATGACTGTGACGGATCCTGCTTTCGGCCCTGCTCGGCTTCCGCGGGCTCGTCGCCCGTCCGCTCGCCGTATGCCGATATGCCGGCGACATTGCTGACCGGCAGGGCGAGGGAGAGCCCCTTGCCTTCGGTCCGCAGGCCGGCCGCCCGCACGATGTGCTCCATGACGTGCCGGGTTTCCTCTTTCCGCACCAGCGTCAGCACAACCTCTTTTTCCGGCTGTATCGAAACGGCGAAGAACTTCTCCACCTCGTGCACGCCCGTGCCTCTGGCGTAGAAGATCGTGCCGCCTCTGGCGCCGGCCTCCCGCGCCGCGTCGATCACCGTGTCGGCAAAGCCCCTGTTCACGACGGTGAGTATCAGCGTAAATTCGTTTTTTGCATTATCCGACATGCGATCCTCCTATCGCCGGCAAATGCCGTGCGCCGCAGAGCGGCAATTCGAAGCGGACGCGCTTCCCCCGGAAGCCACCCTTATCGCGCGCCCTGTTCCGTGTGAACAAAGCCCGATATGTATTTCAGCGCCATGGGGCCGCTGACGCCGGAAATGGGAACCGTGAAGGCGATGCCCTTGTCCGGCTTATCCATATCGAATCTGTAGAGCAGCATGTTGAGCACCTCACGGACGCGTTCCTTCGTCACGACGCTGATCACGATATCCTTTTCGAAGTCGTTGAGGCCCAGAAAATCGGTGAGCCGGTGCGCGGACGCGCCGTATCCCACCGATAGGAGATTGTACGTAACGCCGCATTCGCGCAGCGATTTGACAAGCGCGTCGCCCTTTCCGCCGGCCGCGATGACAAACAAGATCTCAACGCGCTTGAAGGTGTCGGGAAGGTGCTGCGGTCCCACCGCCTTGATCATGGTGAGCGCGTCATCGGGGTTTACTGACTCTGACATGGCCTTGTGCGTCCTCCTTATCACGATACTCTGTCGTTGATACCTATTATTCATTATCGGAGCGTCGATGTCAATCATATTTTGCGGCGGATCGCCGCCGGCTTTTCTCGTCCCCATTGTGTCTGTCGTGCCCTACCGCCTGCGCGCCTCGTCGTCGGGTTCCTCGGGGTCGGCGTCCGCGCCGTCCCGCCCCTTGGCGTCGAAGTCGATGTATTCATTGTCTTCTATCAGGTCGTGGAGCTTGTCCTCATAGGCCACCCTGAGCCACTCGGGGCTTGCGACGTATTCATCGTCCACTTCCGGCATCAGCACGTGCGGCACGTAGTTCTCCTCCTCCGATTCGAAGCGCTCCCAATCCGTGTAGGCGGGCATGTTTTCGGGTTCGCCCATCTCGCTGCGCTCTTCCTTCTCCGTCCTTCCGAGCTTGTATTTGTAGATCAGGCCCATGATCTGGATCGTGATCAGGGGCGTCATGGCAACGAGCGCGACGAGGCCAAAGGCGTCGCGCAGCATATCGCCGCCCACGCTGCCGCAGGCGCCGAGGGTGAAGGGCAGCAGGAAGGTGGCCGTCATGGCGCCCGAGGCCACGCCGCCCGAGTCGAAGGCGACGGCGCTGAAGATCTTGGGCGTGAAGAAGGTCAGGGCGAGCGCGAGGCCGTATCCCGGCAGCAGGAAGAACAGGATGTCGATGTCGTACAGTATGCGGCACATGGCCAGGCCGACGGAAACGGAAACGCCGGTCGACAGCGATACGAGCAGGGCCTTCTTCGATATCGCGCCGCCCGTCATGTCCTTGATCTGGTCGTTGAGCACGTGGACGGCGGGTTCGGCGGCCACGATGAAGTAGCCGAGCACGAGCCCCAGCGGTATCAGGATCCACGAATACGAGAGCCCGCCTATGTACTCGCCGATGAAGGCGCCCACGGGCAGGAAGCCGACGTTGACGCCCGTGAGGAAGAGGACGAGGCCGCCGAAGGTGTACGCGACCCCCACGCCCATTCGGATCATCTGCGAGAGGGGCAGGCGGAGCGCGCATATCTGAAACAGAAGGAAGAAGGCGACAATCGGCGTCAGGGCCAGGCCGACCTCCGCGAGGTAATGCGGGAGGCTCTGCCCGAACATGCGCAGGATTGCAAGGGTGTCGGTCGCGTCGCTGATCGCGTGGACGGAGGCCGGCGCGGCGTCCGGCTTGAAGAAGGCGCCGAGCAGCAAAACGGCCAGGATCGGGCCTATGGAGCAGAGCGCGACGAGGCCGAAGCTGTCATCGTGCGAGCTTTTTCCGCCGCGCACCGAGGATATGCCGACGCCGAAGGCGAGGATGAAGGGCACCGTGATCGGCCCCGTGGTGACGCCGCCCGAATCGTAAGCGATGGGCAAAAACGCGTCCGGCACGAAGCCGCCGAGCACGAAGACGACGGCGTAGAAGGCGACGAGCATATGGGACAGGGAGAGCCCGAAGAGGATGCGCAGCACGGCGACGACGAGGAACACGCCCACGCCGGCGGCGACGACGGCGATCAGCAGCCTGTCCGGTATCCCCGGCGCCAGCTTGCCGAGCACCTGCAGATCCGGCTCGGCCACGGTGACCACGGCGCCCATGATCAGCGCCGTGACGAGCATCAGCACGAGTTTCCGGCTCTTTGTCAGGTAGCTCCCTATGTATTCGCCCATGGGGAGCATCGCCATGTCCGCGCCGAGCGTGAAAAGGCCCATGCCGAGGATCAGAAAGATCGCCCCGACGATGAAGAGCCCGCGCACGGCAAAGGGCATCGGCGTGAAGGTGAAATTCAGCGCGAGCACGATGATCGTGATGGGCAGGATGGACGACAGGGCGTCTTTTATGTTGAAAATGAGGTTTTTTTGCAGTAAAATGCTGTGTGGCAAAGCGCTTATCCTTCCTCCGAAACAAATTTTGCCCGCGACAAAGCCTCTCGGGGGCTCGACGTCGATTCCCGCGGTGGCGTCATGCGATTAAGGGAAGCCCCGGAAGCTCCGCGGCATGCCTCGATATAAAGTATAAAGCAAAAACGCGTTTTGCGCAAGGCCCCGCGCGCCCAAGCTTAGGGACACAGGGACACGATGGGGACGGTTCTTTTGTGTCGCTCGCGGCCACCGCAGCGAGCGGAGAGGATTCCCGGGACCGTCCCCCTGTGTCCCCTCATCGTGTCGGGTGTGAAAATGTGAATTATAACTTTACCCAAAGCGCGGAAGGTGCTATAATTTTGTAGAGTATAACAGAAATGATGAAGGGAGCAAGGCATATGGCATTCGACGGGCGCATATACAATTTTTCCGCGGGACCCTCGATGCTTCCGCAGGAGGTTCTGGAGCGGGTGCAGGCGGAGATTTTGAATTACGGCGGCAGCGGCATGTCCGTTATGGAGATGAGCCACCGATCCAAGACCTATGAGCGCATCATAAACGAGGCGGAGGCCGATCTGCGGGAGCTGCTCGAGATCCCGGACGCGTACAAGGTCCTCTTTCTGCAAGGGGGCGCGACCTTGCAGTTCTCGATGGTTCCGATCAATCTGCTCCGCGCTTCCCGGAAGGCCGACTACGTGCTGACCGGCACCTGGGCGGAAAAGGCCGCGCAGGAGGCCGCGAAGTTCGGCGACATACGCATGGCGGCCTCGTCGAAGGACGCGAAATTCTCCTATGTGCCGAAGCTCGGGCGCGCGGATTTCAGGCCGGACGCCGACTACGTACACATCACGATGAACAACACGATCTACGGCCTGCGCTACAATTATGTGCCGGACACGGGGGCTGCGCCGCTCGTCTGCGACTGGTCCTCCGGCATACTGTCGGAGCGCATCGACATCGGAAGGTTCGGGTTGATCTACGCGGGCGCGCAGAAGAACATCGCGCCGGCCGGCCTGACCATCGTCATCGTGCGCGCGGATCTGATCGGCCACGCGCCCAAGGACACGCCGATCTATCTCGATTACAAGACCCACGCGGACAACGGTTCCATGTACAATACGCCCCCCGCCTTTACGATCTACGTCGCGGGCGAGGTGTTCAAGCGCCTGAAGGCGAACGGCGGCGTCGCCGCGCAGGAAGCGCTGAACCGCGAAAAGGCCGGCAAGCTTTACGCGTACATAGACGGAAGCCGCCTCTACCGCGCGCCGGTCGCGAAGGAGGACCGCTCCCTGATGAACGTCGTGTTCGTGACGGGCGATGAGGCCCTCGACAAGAAGTTCGTCGCGGAGGCTCGCGCGGAGGGCTTGGCGGATCTGAACGGCCACCGCTCGATAGGCGGGATGCGCGCGAGCATCTACAACGCCATGCCGACGGAGGGCGTGGACGCGCTGATCGACTTCATGAAGCGATTCGAGCGCGACAACGCATAGAAGGATGCAGGGAAGAACATGAAATATTTGATATTGGTCCCCGACGGCTGCGCCGATTGGCCCGTGCGGGAGCTCGACGGCAAGACGCCGCTCGAGGTTGCGGATATGAAGCACATCAACGCGCTCGCGCGGATCTCCGAGCTGGGCGCGGTCAAGACCATACCGGACGGCATGACGCCCGGCAGCGACGCGGCCAACCTGTCCGTGATGGGCTTCGACCCGTCCGTCTGGCTGACGGGCCGCTCCCCGCTCGAGGCCGTGAGCATGGGCATCGACATGTCGGACACGGATGTGGCCTTCCGAACAAACCTGGTCACGCTCGAGGGCGAAGGCGACTACGCGGATCTGATCATAAAGGATCACAGCGCGGGCGATATATCGAGCGAGGAAGGGCGGGTGTTGATCGAGCTCGTAGAGGCGCGGCTGGGCGGCGACGGCATTCATTTCCACCCGGGCGTCAGCTACCGCCACGCCATGATCGCGGATCACGGGAAGACGCACTATACGCTGACGCCGCCCCACGACGTACTGACGCGCAGGGTGGGCGATCATCTGCCGCGCGGAGAGGGCGCGGAGGCGCTTACGCGCCTGATGCGCGAGAGCCACGCGTTCCTGAAGGATCATCCCGTCAACGTCGCGCGCGCGCGCGCGGGGCGCAATCCCGCCAATTCCATCTGGATATGGGGGCAGGGCAAAAAGCCGATGCTGCCCTCGTTTCATGAAAAATACGGCATACGCGGCGCCGTCGTGGCCGCCGTCGATCTGATCAAGGGCATCGGGCTCTGCGCGGGCCTCGACGCGCGCGACATTCCGGGCGCCACGGGCACGCTGCTGACCAACTTCGACGGGAAGGCGGCCTGTGCCATAGAGGAATTTCGGTCGGGGAAGGATTTTGTGTACATCCACGTGGAAGCCCCGGACGAGTGCGGGCACCAAGGCGACCTCGCGGGCAAGATCGAGGCCATGCGCCTCACGGACGAGAAGATCTTCGCCCCCGTGCTGGCCTATCTGCAGGGCTGCGGAGAGCCCTATCGCGTGCTGGTGGTGCCCGACCACAGGACGCCGATTGCGATCCGGACGCATTCGTCGGAGCCCGTGCCCTACGTGTTTTTCGACAGCGAAAAGCCCTTGCCCCCCGACGAGGGCAAGGTGTTTTCCGAGGCGGCGGGCGAAGCGGGCCCGTACTTCGACAGCGGGCCGGCCTTGGCGGATCATTTCTTCGGGGCATCGTGATGAAAAGCCGCGAGGGCTCTGCGCGCGCGGCCTTCGGCGTCCGCCGCGCGGCATGCGGACCGGCGCCGGTCGCGGCGGCGCTTTTGACGCTCCTGATCGCGGTGGCGGCCCTCGGGCTCGCGCCCGTGCCCGTGTACGCGGCGAAGCCCGCTCCGGAAACGACGGCGGCCTCGGCCGTTCTGATCGACGCGAAAACGGGGAAGGTGCTCTACGATAAGGACATGCACGCGATCCGCTACCCCGCCAGCCTCACGAAGGTGATGACGGGGCTTTTGACGCTCGAATACCTGCAACCGGACAGGGTCGTGACGATAGACGCAGAAACCCCCTTCACAAAGGGCTCGCGCATCTACCTGCTCGAGGGCGAGCAAGTCACGGTGGAACAGCTCTTCCACGCGCTGATGATCGAGTCGGCGAACGACGCCGCCGTCGCCCTCGCGAAGGAGATCTCGGGCACGACGGAGGCGTTCGCGGCGCTCATGAACCGCAGGGCGAAGGAGCTCGGCGCCCTGCATACGAATTTCGTGAACCCGAACGGGCTGGAGGACGACGCGCACGTCACCACGGCCCACGACATCGCCGTGATTGCCATGGCGGCCATGCGCAACCCGGAATTCCGCAAGACGGCGGCGACCTATCCCTATACGCTCGATCAGACAAACAAGCAGGAAACGCGCTATTTCTACAACGGCAACCGCCTGCTCTACGACGAGAAGCACACGGTGGTCTATGAAGGCGCGTCGCGCCCCATCAAGTACGCGGACGCGACGGGTATCAAGACGGGCTATACCGCGCAGGCGGGCAACTGCCTCGCCGCAAGCGCGGCGCGCGGCGATACCGAATTGATCGCGGTCATGCTCGGGGCGGAGGGCCTGAACGTCTATCTGGACGCGATATCGCTGTTTGAATACGGCTTCGATAATTACAAGTCTTTCCAAGCGATCCGAGCCGACAGTCCGCAGGGCGAGGTGCGCGTGAAGAACGGCGCCGTCAAGACCGCCGCGATCCAAACGCGGACGGATGCGTGGGTCACGATCCCGGCGAGCGCCTCCCCCTCCTTGGTGACGACGGAACCGCAGCTGCCGGATCGGGTCGCCGCGCCCGTGACGGAGGGACAGGTCGTGGGGAGTTTGCGCATCCTGCTCGACGGGGAAGAACTCGGCGTCGTTGATCTCACGTCCGCCGAAACGGTGCCTTTGGGCGGGCCGCTTTCGCGCATCGGCATCACGGATGAGACGGCCGGTCTGATTCGGAATATCGTCTTTGCGGCGCTTGGATTGAGCCTGTTTCTCCTGCTCGCCTATGTGGGGTTGAAGCGCAGGCAGATCAAGCGCAGAAAGCGCAGACGCGCGGAACGCCGGGCCAGACTTGCGGAAGAGACGCGCAAGCAGGAAGAACTGCGCAGGAATTGGATGAAATAGTATAATATTTACCATATTTTATAATTAATACCAATATGTTTGACATACAGGAACATCTGAAAAACCTCCCGGACAAACCCGGCGTGTATCTGCACAAGGACGCCTACGGCGAGATTCTGTACGTCGGAAAGGCCGCCTCCCTGAAAAACCGGGTGCGGCAGTATTTCGGCTCCGCGCGCGGCATGGACGCCAAGGTTCGCGCGATGGTTTCCCACATCTTTGAATTCGAGTACATCACGACGGATACGGAGATGGAGGCGTTGATCCTCGAAAACAATCTGATCAAGGAATACCTCCCGCGCTATAACGTGCTGCTGCGCGACGACAAGACCTATCCGTACATAAAGCTCACCTTGGCGGACGCTTTCCCGCGGCTGATCAAGACGCGCGTTATGAAGAGCGACGGCAGCCGCTATTTCGGTCCTTACGCGGATGTCAAATCGGTGAACCTGATCATAGACTTGCTGAATGATGTTTACCGTCTCAAACGCTGCTCCGCAGACCGATTCCCCGCGGGCCACAGGCCCTGTCTGCATCGCGACATCGAGCGCTGCCGCGGCGTATGCGAGGGCCTGACGGACAGGGCGGAATACATGGAGGCCGTCGCCGGCGCCGCCGCGTTTCTGAACGGCCGCGGCAGGGCGCTGACGGATTTTCTGCGTGAACGCATGGAGCGGGCCGCGGCGGAACTGGACTATGAAACGGCGGCGTTTTACCGGGACCGCATCGACGCCGCGAACTCCGTGATAGAGAAGCAGCGCGTCGTGTTGCTCTCCGGCGGCGACATCGACATCGTGCTCTCCGCGAAGGGCGAGAAAGACGCGCATGTCGTCGTGTTCTTCGTCAGGGAGGGGCGTTTGAACGGCAGGGAAAGCCATCATCTGCAATCCATGCGCGAGGATCCGCCCGCCGAGGTCGTTTCGGCGTTCTTGAAGCAATATTATATCAACAGAAGCAATATACCGCGGGAGATATGGATCGACGAGCCACTGCCGGACGGCGCATTGATCGGGGAGTGGCTCTCCGCGCTGCGCGGCTCGGCTGTGCGTCTGCACGCACCCATGAGAGGAGAAAAGAAGGCCCTGCTCGACATGGCGAAACGAGACCTCGCGAATGCGGCGCTCTTGCTCGATGAGAAGGCCAAGACCCGGCGCGAAAGGGACGCGGCCCTGCGCGCGGCTTTTCAAGAACTTCTCGGCCTCGCGGCGGACGGCGCGGACGACGCGCGCGTGTGGCGCATAGAGGCCTACGATATTTCAAACACGGGCGGCGTCGATTCCGTGGGAGCGATGGTGGTGTTTTACGGCGAAAAGAGCTCCGGCAAGGATTACCGCCGTTTCAGGATCAAGACGGTGGATGGCGCTGACGATTACAGCAGCATGCAGGAGGTGCTTTACAGGCGGCTGAAGCGCATGCGGGACGGCGACGCGGGCTTTTCCCCGCCGCCGGACCTCATTTTGCTGGACGGCGGCCTCGGTCATGTGAACGCGGCCTTGCAGATTCTGCGGGCCATGAAGCTGGATATACCCGTGGCAGGGATGGTGAAGGACGATAAGCACAGGACAAGGGGTCTCGTCTATCGCGGCGCGGAGCTCGATCTGAAGATCCGCCCCCTGCTGTATCACTTCACGGGCAAGGTGCAGGAAGAGGTGCACCGCTTCGCGATAGAGTACCACAGGGGCGCGCGCGGCAAGGCGATGATCCGTTCGGAGCTTGACGGCGTCCCGGGCATAGGACCCAAGCGCCGCAACGCCTTGCTCGCCCGCTTCGGCAGCGTGGATCGCATAAAGTCCGCGAGCGAGGAGGAGCTGTCGCAGACGCCCGGCATGACGCGGGCGGCCGCGCGGGACTTGCTGGCGCACTTTTCCGGGCAGAACCGCAAGGGCTGAAGCCGATGGGCGGATCGGGGCGCGCGTCAACTGTCGAACGAAGCTCGTTCAAAACATCCGGTCGCCCGTGCCGGCGGGCAA
>JAITLA010000138.1 GCA_031278145.1 Eubacteriales Family XIII. Incertae Sedis bacterium | reverse complement strand
GGCTTCAACATTTCTTTCCCTCCCGCTTGTGCAAAACCGTAGGTTCTTCTCTGTGCGCCC
This sequence comes from Eubacteriales Family XIII. Incertae Sedis bacterium, assembly GCA_031278145.1. The sequence continues at coordinate 3,225 of JAITLA010000138.1, read as the reverse complement.
GCTCGCGTTCTCGGCGGCGAGGCCGGGTTGTTTCCGTGAAAAGGCGTTCTCTTTGGTTTGCGGGGCTTTCGCCCTTGGATTTCCGTTCCAACGCGTATTTTTCAACGCTTGTCGGGCTTTTTTCGGCCTTCGCGAATGAGTATACTTGTTCGCGGTACCGGCCCTTCCCATGAATGGAACGCATTCATGGGTTTTTTTGTGTTTTTTGGACTTGTTTTCGTAAATATTTCGCTTGCATATAAGTATACTTTTCTGCGGAAAATCCGGTCCGCCTCCGGCCGCGAACAGCTCCCTCGCGCCCCCCGCGACAGGGGTTCTTTTTTTTGCGTCGCGTCGTCGGGCTTTTGGGTCTGTTTCGGTTTTGATAAATCTATTATACACCTAAAAGGTCACAAATTGGTGTCATTTTAAAAAAACTTTATACATTTTCAAAATTTTTTTCTTATGGGTCGGAAACCATTGATTTTCAGCCGTTTTTTCCCATGGGCGACGGGGCGATCCGTCGCGCGTTTTCGCAAAAAACACCCCAATCGGGGAAAAAAACGCGAAAAAACGCGAAAAAAACCGGATTTATTGTTGTATCAAAATCCTTCGGATTGTGGTATGATTATGGTACGAGAATCGAGAAGAAGGAGAGATTTTTTATGGAGTTTACAGAACTGATCGCAAGGCGGCAGAGCATACGCCGCTACAAGCCCGGCGACATACCCGTTTCCGATATAGAGAGGATGGTGGACGCCGCGCGCGTGGCGCCGTCGGGCAAGAATCTGCAGTACTGGCATTTCATCGCCATCAAGAACCGCGCGCTGATCGAGGCGGTGGGCGACGCGATCCTGAAGGAGAACGAGCGGATCTGCCGCATCACCGACGCGATTGACAAGAAGCGCGCGGACAAATTCCGCGCGTTCGTGCGAAGCTTTACGCTGTTTTTCCTGGAGGCGCCGCTGCTGTTCGTCGTCATGGCGAAGCAGTACGAGCCTTCCGGCTATTTTGAGATGGAGTTTGCGGGGCTGGACAACGATTGGCTCATTCTGGAGAAGAATCCGGGGATGCAGGGCCTCGGCGCGGCCATCGAGCATTTGACGCTGCGCGCGATAGAGCTCGGCTACGGTTCTTGCTGGCTCACGAGCGCGAATTACGCGGACGAGGGCATAGAGGCGCTCATGCGCGAGCGGGCGGGCTTTGACGAGCCGGGCTATTTCATGGCCGCGCTGATTTCGGTCGGCATCCCGCAGGAGAATCAAAAGAGCCCTCCCAAGAAGGCTCTCTCCGAGATTTTGACGATACTCGAATGAGGCCGCGGGCTTTGCCGAGGGTGGTCGATGATATGACTTGGGGTTCGTTACGGAGGCTTTGTCCGGATTCCGCCGTCGCGTATGTCCAGTCTGAGCACCGCGCCGCGCGGAAGCTCGAAGGCCCAGGCGGCCTCGTCCGTCATGTCCGAGAAGGCCGCGCGGATTGTTTTGATCACCCCGGCGTGCGTCACCGCGACGAGGGCGCGCGCGCCCGGCAGGACCGCCGTCAGCCACTTTTCCACGCGGTAGCGCAGATCGTAGTAGTTTTCGCCGTCGTGGCCGCGCTTCCACGTCAGGATGCGCGCGCCGCGCCGCGCGTACTCGTCCGGGAAGGCTTCCTTTATCTCCCGGATGAAGCGGCCCTCCCACGCGCCGAGGTGCATTTCCCGAAGCCGCGCGTCGGGCAGGACGGGGGGCGGCGCGCCGCCGCGCCGCGCGTGCAGCGCCGCCGCCAGGATCTCGGCTGTTTCCGTTGCGCGCGCGAGGTCGCTCGTATGGATGCGTTCCACGTCCGTCCCGCAGGCGAGAAGCGTCCGCGCGGCCTCTTCGGCCTGCCTTCGGCCTTCTTCCGACAGGGGGACGTCCGTCTGCCCGAGGAATATCTCTTCGGCGTGTTTTCTCGTTTCCCCGTGGCGGATCAGGCATATCTCGCCCGTGAAGCGTTCGATTGCGCCGCGCGGATCGGCCGCCGCGCCGCCGTCCCGCGCGGACGCGAGGTGCGCGCGGATCTGCGCGTATCCCGCCGGGCCGTCCATATCGAGCACCACGCCCTCGTCGCCCGTTTCGATTCGCAGCAAATCGTCCTCGCGGCGGTCCGTCACGGCTTTGAGCCCGCCTTCTCCCGCGTGCGTGAGTATCTCGGGGAGAAAGGCCGCCGGGATCAGCAGAGGATGCCCCTTCTTGCCTCGGTAGCAGGGGACGATGAAGCGCTCCGGGCACTCTCGGTGCGCGTCGAGCAGGGCTCTTATCGCGGAGGCGGGCACAAGGGGGCAGTCCACGGGCAGGAGCAGGAAGGCCGAGGCCCGTCCGCCCGCCAGCTCCGCCGCCTTTGCGAGGCCGACCTTGGCGGAGGAAAACATGCCTTCGGCGAAGCGCGCGTTGTGGGCTTCGACCGCGCCGCCTGCGCCGATCAGATCGGCCAGCCGCTCCCGCGCGTAACCCGTCACGAGAACGATATCCCGCGCGCCGCCTTCTCGGAGCGCGTCGATCAGCCGCGCCGCCGCCGGTTTGCCGCCCACATCGAGCAGGGCCTTGAAGTCGCCCATGCGCGAGGAACGGCCGGCGGCCAGAACGACGCCGACCGCCGCGCCCGCGTCCGCGGTTTTCCTCATACGATTGCCCCCGCCTTCATGTGTATCCTGTGATCGCCGAACATTTCACTTTCGGCGTCGCTGTGCGTGATCAGGATTGTCGGGATTCGAAAACGCTCCTTGAACAGTTTGAATTCACCGTATACGGTCGCCTTGGTTTCCTCGTCCAGGGCGGAAAAGGGCTCGTCCAGCAGCAGGAGCCTCGGCTTGGTGACGATGGCGCGCGACAGGGCCACCCGCTGTTTTTCGCCGCCCGATATGAAGCCGGGCCGCTTTCTGCGGAGCCCCGCGATTCCGAAGATCTCCATGACGTGGCTCGCGTAGTCGAGCAATTCTTTCCTGCGGCCGTGGTCTTTGTATTCCGGCTTGTTGCGGATGCCGTAGAGCACGTTCTGTTCCACGGTCATGTTCGGAAAGAGCGCGTAGCTTTGGAACAGGTAGCCGAGGCCACGGGCACGCGCCGGTTTGTCGATCCGCGCCCTGCGCCCCGCGTCCCCCGCGTCGCGCAGGTACATGTGCTCCCCGCCTATCGAAACGAAGCCCGCGTCCGGCGCAAGCAGGCCCGCGACGCAGTTCAGCAGCGTGGTCTTGCCCGCGCCGGACTCGCCGCGCACCACGAG
>JAITLA010000109.1 GCA_031278145.1 Eubacteriales Family XIII. Incertae Sedis bacterium | reverse complement strand
GTCGCGGCGCTGTCGCCCTTCATCTCCCGCGCCTGCATCTCCACGTCGATCTGCTCGCCGCTCTCCGTCCGGCAGTTCACGTCGAGGCGTTCCCGTTTTTCGTTGACATCCGAGATCGGCAACTCCGTGTTGCGCACGTGAACGTCCGTCACGGGGATCCGCAGGATGCTCGCAATGACGTCGCGCAACACGGGCTTCGCATCGGGATGCGTGAGCAGGGTCTTGAACACGCCGTCCTCCGACGGGGGTAGGATCTCGGGTACGAATATCTCTTTGTTCGCCATGGTTCTTCTCCTTTTATTGTATACCTTCGCCGCCCCGCGCGCAACGGCATTTTTAAGCAAATGCAAAAGACACGGAGCACCGCGCGAGCGCCTGCCGGCGATCAAGTTCCACCGACAGACATATATTCCTTTATGTGCTTATCATAGAACATTATTCCTCGACAGGTCAAGAGAATTTTTGAAAAAAAAAGAAATTTTTGAAGAAGAACGCTTCGGACGAAAAAACGACCGGCGCGTGTATTTTGAAACGGCCCCTTTTTGTGTTCTGCGGCATTCGACGGTTCTGCGTCCGACCGAGCGGTCTGCCGAACGCGCCGGTATGCCGGCTAAACGGAGCAAGGCTTGTGGTTATTTCGGAACCATCCGAACACAGGCGCAAATTTGCGGCTGAAATGGGCTTCACGACGCCGGATCCGTTCGGCGTGGGTTTCGACGCGCGATTGAGTGAACTGACGCAGGGACACGGATTCGATGTCTTTTTTGATGCCGCCGGCGCCATAAACGCGCTTAATGTTTGTGTCGAGAACACGAAGCCGACGGGACATGTCGTTGTCATAGCGATTTCGGGAACACCGTACCCCTTGGATTTGGGGAAGATTTTTATGAAGGAGTTAAACCTCGTGGGCGTGAGGATTCACACGTATTATGATTTTAAAAGCACAGCGGAGCTTGTGAGCGGCGGCGCGCTGAACGAGGAACCGGGAACGATGATCAGCGGGGTTTTTTCGCTTGACGAAGTCATACAAGCATTCGACTACGCGACAACCGACGCAAGTGCTTTCAAAACACTCGTTCGGGTCAATTGACGGAGGGTCGGCGTTGCGGCGGAACGAATCGGGCTTGTCAAACGCATAGTTCCGAAAAACGACTTCTTTGCCGTGATCGCACTCAAAACCGCAATCAAAGCGGTTCATCCTCGTCCTCCGACAGCGGCAGGCGCATCATCAATGCCCGCATGATGTCGCCGCGGCTGATCGTGCCTATGAGGACACCGTCCTGCGTCACGGGAAGCTTGTTCAGCCGGCGTTCGGAGATCAGGCGGCAGACCTCGATCAGCGGCATGTCGCGCGGAACGCTTATAATGTGCTTGGACGCGATCTCCATCGCGTTCATCCGCAGGAGCTTCTTCGCCTTGGCCGTGAGGCTCTCCGTATCCGGGAAAACCGCCGAATACGATTCCGCGTCGAGGCGCAGGTCCTGCTTCTCGAGGTAGCGCAGTACGTCGCCGTCCGATATGAAACCGACGATGCGCTTTTCGTCGTCTACGATGGGCAGGCCGCTCGTGCGAAATTCGAGGAATTTCTTTACGGTCCGCTCCAGGCTGTCGTCGCGGGAAACCGTGTACGGATCGATCTTCATCGCCGCGTCGAGCTCGAAGGCCGCGCCTTCGGCGTTCGAAGCGGGATACCGCCCGCCCCGCACGACGACGACGGTCATGACGAGCGCGGCGAGCCCTATGGCAACGCTCAGCCAGTAGGTGGCGCGAATGCCCATAAGCTGGGATTGCAGCGCGCCCCAATCGGCGCAGAGCGCGGATACGAGCGACATCGCGGAAACCATGATCGCGGTGGACAGGGTGGACGCGATCTGACGCAGGGTGCTCGACAGGGCATTGCCGTGGTGCAGAATATCGTCGGGAAGCGCGCCGATGGACCAGATGGTCATCGGCGTGTTGGCGAGCATCAGCCCGACGGAGCGTATGGCGAAGCTCGCGATCATGAACGATACCGTCGTTCGGAGGTCGAACAGGGCCATGCCCACCGAGCCCAGCGTGACGAGGAGGACGCCCGCGATGGCGATGTGGCGCGCGCCGAAACGGTCATGCAGCCGGCCCGCAAAATATCCGAACACCGCACCGAGGATCGCGCCCGGCATCATCACGAGGCCCGATACGGTGGCGGACAGGCCGCGTACCGTCTGAATGTAGATCGGCAGGGTGATGCCCGCCGCCATGAGCGAGGCCTGCAGGAGCATCAGTATGATCGTTCCGGTCGCGAAGCGCTTGTTCGCGAGCACGCGAATCCGCAGGAAGGGCGTGTCTTGCTTGAGCTGCCGGCGGGCGAAGGCGAACAGCGTGACCGCGCCCGCAGCGATCAACGCGGCGGCGGCGGGTATCGTCGCGGCGTGTCCGAGCAGGGAAAAGCCGTAGAGCAGGGCGAACAGTCCGAACGAGGACAGCAGGACGGACCGCTTGTCGAGCGAAACGGGCTTTGTTTCGCCGAAGTTCTTCATGGAAAGGAGCGCGAGCAATATGACCGCCACCGCCAACCCCGCCATGATCAGGAACATCACGTGCCAGCCGATCCGATCCGTGAGGATGCCCGAAACGACGGGGCCGATTGCGGGCGCGAACATGATCACGAGGTTGTAAAGCCCCATCGCCGCGCCGCGTTTTTCGTGCGAAAAGAGCAGCAGCAGGATCGTCATCGACAGCGGCAGCATCACGCCGGCGCATATCGCCTGCAGGATGCGCCCCGCGAGCAGCATGGCGAAATTGAGGCCCCAAGCCGCGAGCAGACTTCCCGCGAAAAAGAGGACGAAGATCGACACAAACAGCTTTCTCGTCGAAAACCTGTCCGTCAGAAAGGCCGATATCGCGATGACAATCGCGTTGACCAGCGTGAAGCCCGATACGAGCCACTGCACGGTCGTCGCGTCCACGCGCGTTTCGATCATGATTGCGGGAAGCGCGGGGGTGATC
>JAITLA010000099.1 GCA_031278145.1 Eubacteriales Family XIII. Incertae Sedis bacterium | reverse complement strand
GTGCTCGAAGGCGTGGTCTATATCGGCGACGGCCGGATCATCCAGATCAACAAGCGCATGTGCGCCCTGATGGGCGAGGCGCTTGACAACATCATCGGCCGGGACGCGGCGGAGGCGATCATCACCACCCCGGACCTCGGCAGATTCCTCGGGAGCGCGGCGCTCTCATACGAAAACGAAGAGGTGATCATACACGGCGGCGGGCAGAAATACAGCTGTTTTTTGGATGTCCGGCCCGTGCGGGGCGAGGCGGGAAACGAGATAGGAAAGGTTGTCATCTTCAAGAGCATCCACGAGATCAAGGTGCTGGCCGGCAAGATCAAACACCAGGCCAAATACGAATTTTCGGACATCATCGGCGCGTCGAAGGCCATTCGCGAGAGCAAGGCGCTGGCGCTGAAAGCGGCGGAGCACAATATCCGCGTCGTGCTGGAGGGGGAAAGCGGAACGGGCAAGGAGATGTTTGCGCAGGCGATCCACAACAGAGGCGCGCGCAGGGAATATCCTTTCGTGGCGCTCGATTGCGGCGCCCTGCCCACGGAACTTTTGGAGAGTGAGCTGTTCGGATACGAGGGCGGGGCCTTCACGGGCGCGAGGAAGGAGGGAAAGCCCGGCGTTTTCGAGCTGGCCGACGGCGGGACGATCTTCTTCGACGAGATCGGCAACATGTCGAGCGAGATGCAGCAGAAGCTGCTGCGCGTCCTGCAGGAGAGCATCGTGACCCGCATCGGGGGAACGAAGCAGATACCCGTGGACGTCCGCGTCATAGCCGCCACGAACGTCAAGCCGGAGGCGCTCATAGCGGAAGGGCTTTTCCGCCACGACCTGTATTACAGGCTGAACGTGGCGCACATCAAGACGCCGGCCCTTCGCGAAAGGCGGGAGGACATCCCCCTGCTCATAGAGGCCTTTCTTTCGAGGATGCCGCGGACGATGCGGAAGCGCGTGGACAAGCGCGCGATAGCCGTGCTCGCGTCCTACGACTGGCCGGGCAACATAAGGCAGCTGCAAAACGCAATCGAATACGCCGCGATCATGTGCAGAAACGATACGATATCCGTCGAGGACCTGCCGCTCGAGCTGCGGAAGGGACAGACGCTGCGCCTTATGGGCGGCGGGGAGCGGCAGCCGAGCCTGCGGCAGGCGATGGGCGAATACGTGCGCCATGTGGTCGGCGCGAGCAACGACAACATCAGCCGCGCGGCCGAGATCCTCGACGTGTCCAGATCCACCGTTTACAAATTCATGCGAGAGGAGCGCGACGCGGATGGCGCATAAGAAATACGATCTGGTGATCCGCGGCGGAAGGGTGATCCGCTTCGCGCCGGACAGCGCGGCGCCGGCCAACATAGGCATCGTCGGCGGAAGGATCGCCGCCGTGTCCGCGGCGCCGATGGAGGGGACGCGCAGCATCGATGCGACGGGGCGCTGCGTCGCGCCGGGCTTCATCGACTTTCATTCGCATGTCAGCGGCAAGCGCTTCTCCGCCGAATGCGTGCTGCGGCAGGGCGCAACGACGACAATCGGCGGCGAACGCAACTTCGACGGCAAGCTCATACGCCAGATATCCGAGAAGGGCTTCCTGATCAACCACGGCTTCTATATCTCCCAATCCTTCACCCTGCGCCGCGCGGTGGGTATGCGCGACGTCTACGCCGCCGCAACGGCCTCGGAGATATCCGAGATGAACATGCTTGCGGAGCAGTTTTTGAAAAACGGCGCCTTCGGGATCCATTTCGGCCTCGAATACGTGCCCGGGACCTCGGAGGCCGAGCTGATCGGCATCGCGGAGGTGGCGAAGGCCTATGACCGCATCCTTTTGATCCACATGCGCGGCGACGGCAGGACGGCGCTCAAGCACTTTGAGGAGGTGGAGCGGATCATGCGGGAAACGGGCGTGGCCGTGCATCTCCTCCACCTGGCGTACATGACGGGCTTTCGCGGCATCATGTCGGAGGCCCTCGCCATCATCCGCAGGATGCGGGAAGAAGGCTACGACATCACCGCGGACACCGGGCTGTACGCGGCCTACCCGAACTGCATCGGATCATCCCTGCTGAAGGGCGACTGGATGAAGCGATACGGCCGGGAAACGAACATCGAGGTGATGATCTCCTCCGGCATCCACACGGGCGAATTTTGCACGGAAGAGAAATTTCGATATCTGCGCGAGAATTTCCCCGCGACGCTCGTAACGATCTTTGCCTGCGACGAGCCGGAGATCGCGCGGGCGGTGCGGGAACCCTACATGCTCATTTCCTCCAACGCGGCGGACGGCCCGCACTATGAGAACGTCGGACATCCCGAAACCGCGGGGACCTTCCCGCGCCTGATCGGACGCTACGCGCGGGACGAACGGCAGCTGCCCCTGACGGAGGCGATCCGCAAGATCAGCATAGGCCCCGCGCAGCGCTTCCGCATCCCGGACAAGGGGAACATCGCAGAGGGCTTCGACGCGGATTTGGTGATTTTCGACTATGAGAGCATCATCGACAAGGCGGATTATGTCGGCTTCGGCGATCCCAACGCGCCCCCGGCGGGGATAGACTATGTCATCGTAAACGGCGAGATCGTCTGCCGCGAGAACCGGGTGTACCGCGACAAACGGCCCGGAAGCCATCTAAAATACCGCCCGGCCTGAACGAACGCCGCCGGCCCGCGCCGGTGCGCCGCGCCTCGCGGCGCCGGCGCGAAACTATGTACAAATTCTGAACAGGTCGGATTACTGTAGTATTTTTGTACAATCCTCTCCCGCATGTTAAAATCTTGACAAAAATCGTATAAAATTTATACATATTCTTGCCCCATTTCGCGGCGCGGCGGCGCTTGCGGCGGCGGACATCGCCCCCTTGCCGCGGCGCGATTCGGCTGCGCGCAAAAAAAAACGCGACACGCGCGGGCGTTTTTCGGCGCTGTTTTGCCGCGCGCGGCCTTCGGGCGCGCGCCCCTTGCCGCACGGTCTTGGATTGTGGCACGCATCTTGCGTATTACAAGGCGTCGGTTGCTATTATATCTATGCATCGTATGTAAGGAGGTGTTACACATTATGAGCAGAAAAGGGCTGTACACGTTCTCGACGGTGGTGTTTGTGGTGGTCGTGCTCTTCATCACGCTCCCGCCCGTCACGCTGCTGCTGGACCGCGTGCGACCGCGCATCCTGGGATTTCCGTTCATGCAGTTTTGGCTGCTGGCCGTCCCGATCCTGCTGGCCGTGTGGCTTATCATCTGGTTTGTGCTGGAATGCAGGATAGAGGATCGCGACGCGCTCCTATCGGAAAAATCGAAGGGAGGTGAAACGGAATGAATAGCGCAATCATAACGATTGCCTGCATCGTGGGCTATTTCATAATCAACGGCGTGTTCATCCGCATATTCGGCAGAAAGCAGGATTCTCTGGAGGAATACGGCGTGGGCAGCCGCTCCTTCGGCTGGTTCCTCGTCGCCTTCGCCTACATCGGCGGCTGGTACACGGGCAGCATCTATACGGGCTTCTTCTCAAACGCGGCCACGCTCGGCGTGTTCGTGCACTACGGGACCATCTACTCCGTGACGAGCCTGTTCATCATGTACTTCATGGCAAAGCCCGTGTGGGTGCTCGGCAAGGTCTACAACCTCGAAACGCAAGCCGACATCATAGGGCTGCGCTACGGCAGCGACAAATTCAAGTTCGCGTTTGCCCTGCTGACCCTGTTCTTCTATTCCCCTTGGCTGATCATCGAGGTCAAGACCATAGGCTACGCCGTCTATGCGGCGACCTATAGCTCCGTCAATTTCAACGTCGGCCTGATCCTGGTCAGCGCCTTTGTCATAGGCTACAGCTTCCTCGGCGGTTCGCGGGCCTCGGCGGTCGGCGGTTTGGTGCAGGGCGTCACCTTCACCGTCGTCGGCATCCTCGCGATGTACTGGCTTATCGTCAAGACCTACGGCGGCTTCGGCGATCTGTACGACAAGGTGGAGGAGATCAACTCCGGCCTGCTCACGCTCGGCGCGCTCGGCGGGAAGTACTGGATGTCCACGCTTATCGTCTGCACCTTGGGCGGTTTCGTGCTGCCCGCCTCGACCGTGGGGCTCTACAAGGCGGAAAGTCCGCGGGCGGCGAAGAAGAGCGTCCTGATCACGCCCATCATCGGCACCCTGATCAGCTTTTCCCTCTACTCGCTGGGCCTCGGCCTGACCACCTTCGAGGACTTCCCCCAAGACCCGCAGAGCGCGGCCTTCTGGATCTCCGACAAGGTGGGCGGCCCGGTCATGGTCGGCCTTCTCGGCATATTGGCGCTGGCGGCCTGCATGTCCACCGTTTCCATCGTCATCAACTGCGTTTCCGTGCTTATCGCCAAGGACCTCGTCGGCACGATCCACACGCGCGCCGACCGGCAGAGCCTCTTCAAATACGCGCGCATGCTCACCATCATCGTGGGCATCGTCGCCATCATCATCGCCACGCAGGAGATCCCGAACCTCATGTTCATGGGCCTCGCCATGTACAATTGCTCGGTGCAGGCCTTCCCCGCTCTGTTCATCGGGCTCTTCTGGCGCAAGGCAAACCTGCCGGGCGCGGTGCTGGGCTTCGTGGTGGGCTGCCTCTTCGCGCTCGCGGGCGATTTCTTCCCCGCTGCCATCGCCTGGGCCGGAGGCTGGACCGGAGGCTTCATCGGCGTGGTGCTCAACGTCGTCGTCGTACTCGTCTGCGGCTTCGTATTCAAGCCCTGTGCCCGCGTGGATGAAATATTCGACACGGTCCGCAACTACAAAACGGTCTACAAGAAGCGGGCGGCCTGAGGCGACGCCGCCCATGGAAAGGAGCTGCGTCTTATGAGCAAGGTCGATATACTGCTGAAAAGCAACAACATCTTCGACGGCGTGGGCGACAAGCCCTTTGCCGGCGCGATAGCCATCGCCGGCAACCGGATCGTGGATATCGGCGACGCCGAAAGGATGGAGGCCCACGCCGAAAACGCCGCGCGGGTGTATGCGCTCGGCGACAGGCTGGTCACGCCCGGCTTCATCGACGCGCACATGCACTATTTTTCCGGCATACTCATGACGAGCAAATACATGTGTTTGATCTTCGATTGCAGGTCGGAGATCGAATGCGCGGACAGGCTGAGCGCCTTCGCGGCGGAGCACCCTGAGTTCGATCAGATCGTCGGCATAGGCTGGCAGGTTTCCTGGTGGGGCGAGAACGCGAAGCTTCCGACGAAGCACTCCCTCGACGCGCGCATTCCGGACAGGCCCGTATTCGTGTATTCGGCGGACGGGCACTGCATGTGGCTGAACTCGAAGGCGCTCGAAAAAACCGGAACGACCGCGAAAACGATTGTGCGCTTCGGCGAGATCTGCAAGGACGAAAACAACGAGCTGACCGGAACCTTTCTCGACATGGAGGCAATCGCCGTGCCCTCGTCCATGGCCTTCTCCGTGTCCGCGGAGGAGATGAAGGCCTTGCTCGTCGATTTCAACCGAAGCCTGTCGGCCGCGGGCATAACGTCCGTGACGGACATGGCGGTGGGCGTGACGAGCAACGGAGATTTGCCCGGGTATCGGGTCCTGAAGGAGCTGGAGGACGAAGGGAAGCTCGCGGTGCGCCTGCACCTCTACCCCGGCCTCGGCACCGAGAAGGACACGACGCACGCCGACGGCTTGCGCGAAAAATACAATTCCGACAAGCTGCGCATCGCCGGCCTGAAGCAGTTTGTGGACGGCGTAACCTATACCTTTACGGCGGCGCTGCTCGAACCCTACGCGAACAATCCGTCCACAAAGGGCAAAACCTTCTTCCCGTATGCCATCTATCGCGACTGCGTGTGCGAGGCCAATAGGAAGGGCTACGACGTCCGGCTGCACTGC
>JAITLA010000213.1 GCA_031278145.1 Eubacteriales Family XIII. Incertae Sedis bacterium | reverse complement strand
ACCGTCCCCGTGTGTACTTCCGGCACGGGCCACAGTGCCAAACCTACCCAATACACAAAAGAACCGTCCCCGTGTGTACCTTGCCGGGGGATTCCGGCCCGGCGCCGGGCCCTTGCCCCGGCCGGGTCCGCGCCCTCCGCAGCGCTTTTTGGCTTTTGTGCGGCGTATATCCGGTATGCGAACACCCATTCTGCACAGCATCTTGTAATTTTTCCGCAATACGCGCGTAACAGAAGAAAAAAAACAAAAAAACGGGCCGAAGAATCCGTTTTTTTGGAGCGTCCATGTTGAAAAAAGGAGTAAAACGGAGTATTATGGAGTAACAGAACGCTTTTTTCGCTGATTTTTGTTTCGCTTGGAGAGCGGGCCATGCTTTCGAGCTACGCGTACAATTCCATAGACGAGGCGGGACGGATGTTCATGCCGTCGAAATTCTGTGAGGATTTCGATGTGAACGGGAGCCCGGAGGACGCGGAGAGTGCGGAGCTCGCGCCGCCCCCTCCGGGCAAGCTGCGCAAGAACTACGCGGGCCGGTGCGTCATCGTACACGGCATCGACCCTTGCCTCTACGCCTATCCCGTGCGGAACTGGGAACGGCTTATCGCGGATCTGCGCACGCTGCCGAGCGACGACGACAACATACGCGACCTGCTCAGGCACTATGTGGGCACCTCCACCTTCTGCGACATAGACAAGCAGGGACGCATAACGATTCCGCAGGAGGCGCGGAACTACGCCGGCCTCGCGCGGGATCTCGCCTGCGTCGGCATGATCGACGTGCTGGAGATATGGGATCGCAGAGCCTATGAGGATTCGATAAAGGGCAAGAACCTCAAGGCGCTCAGCAACTACGCCTCGCAGCTCAAGCGCGCGCGCGCGCAGGATGGTTCGGCGGCCCCCTGACGCGGGGCGCGGGGCGTTTGAGCGGTGAGCGAAGCGGGGGAGGCGGGATGGAATTTCGACACAAGCCCGTACTGCTTACGGAAGCGCTGGCGGGGCTCGCCCCGCGCGCGGACGGCATCTACGCGGACGGCACCCTCGGCGGCGGCGGCCACGCGGCGGCCCTGTGCGCGCGGCTCGCGGCGGACGGCCTGCTGCTCGGCATCGACCGGGACGCGGACGCCGTGGCGGCGGCGCGGGAAACGCTGCGCGCCTATCCCTGCGCCAAGCTGTTCGTTCGCGACGACTTCAAGAACATCGCGCGCATCCTGCGCGAGAACGACATTTGCGGCCTCGACGGCGCGCTGCTCGATCTGGGGGTTTCCTCCTTCCAGCTCGACGAGGCGGACAGGGGCTTCTCCTATATGCGCGACGCGCCGCTCGACATGCGCATGGACGCCTCCGCCGGCTTTACGGCCGAGGATGTGGTGAACGACTATCCGCAGGACGCGCTGACGCGCATCCTCACGCAATACGGGGAGGAACGATGGGCCTCGCGCATCGGCGCCTTCATCGTGAAACGCCGCCGCGAGGGCCGGATACGGCGGACGGGAGAGCTGGTGGACATCATAAAGGCGGCCGTCCCGGCCTCGGCCCGGCGCGAGGGTCCGCACCCCGCGAAGCGCAGCTTTCAGGCCCTTCGCATAGAGGTGAACGGGGAGCTGGACGGCCTCGGAACGGCTTTGGACGCCTTTATCGACTGTCTGCGCCCCGGCGGCAGGCTCTGCGTGATCTCCTTCCACTCGCTGGAAGACCGCATCGTCAAGGACGTGTTCGCGCGGCGCGAGAACCCCTGCGTCTGCCCGAAGAACCTGCCCGTCTGCGCCTGCGGCAGGCTGTCGTGCGGCAGGCGGATCACGCGCAGACCCGTTCGAGCCTCCGAAGCGGAGCTGCTCGAAAACCCGCGTTCACGCAGCGCCAAGCTGCGGATATTCGAAAAGCGGACACCGGCGCCCGAGGCCGCGTCCGAAGGCGCACAGCATTAAAAGAGAGGACAAGGACATGCACGCCCTGCGCAAAGGCAGCGATTCTTATAGAGAGAAAACGCGAGAACTCGATTTTCGCCGCGGCTTCGCTCCCCTGCCCGCAAGCGTCGCGCTGCCCGCGAAGCCGGCGCACGGAAAAAGCCGAAAAGGCATCTCGGCCCCGGACAAGGGCGGCATGCTGCTGCTCCTGCTGCTCGCGGGCTTCGTCTGCATCGGCATGATCATCGCGTCCGCTTGGATGAGCTCCATCCAATACGAGATCAACCAAATCGCGAAGGCCACGGAGGCGACCCGCGCGGAGATCGAAAAGCTGTCCGTGCGGATTGAAAAGGAAACGCGGATCAGCCTGATCGAGCTGCGGGCGGTCCGGGAGCTCGGCATGATCTACCCCACCGCGGACCGGGTGGTGTACATAGAGGCGGAGCCGGCGCCCGTGAACGACTTCGCGCAATACATCAAGGAGAGCGCATATCGGCTATGGCAATAGGCCCAAGACCGCAAAAATCGGATGCCAACGTCCGCATAAGGCTGCGAATCCTCCTGTCCTTCGCGCTTGTCGCGCTGCTCTTCGCGGGTCTGGCCTTTCGCATCGGCTGGATCACGGTGATAGCGAGCGACAAATACGCGCGGCTGGCGCAGGAGAGCCAGACCAGAGATCTGCTTATCCCGGCGCGGCGCGTCGGGATATACGACAGGAACATGACGGAGCTCGCGGTCAGCGCCGTTTCGTACCGCGTGTGGGCCAGAATCGCCAATGTCGCGTCCGGCGATTCCGAGGAACTGCGGGCGCTGCGCTTTGAAAAGACCGTGGCGACGCTCGCGGACGGCCTCGGCCTCGAGGCCGAGGCCGTCCGCGAAACGCTGCTGCGCGACAACCTGATGGTGCGCATCGCAAACGACGTGAGCGAGGACCGGATCGCGGCCCTAAAGGTCCGCATCGAAGAAGAAAAGCTGACGGGCATCGAAATCGAAGAATACGACGAGCGCTATTATCCCTACGGGCCCTTCGCGGCGCACGTGCTCGGCGCCGCGGACGACGACGGCAAGGGGCTGAGCGGCATAGAGCTGGCGTATGAAAAAGACCTTACGGGCGTCGCGGGCCGCTGGATCAAGAACACCGATCTCCGCAACGACAGCCTTGCCTACGGAGCGGAGAAGCGCTACGAGGCGCAAAACGGCCTGAACGTCGTGCTGACCATAGACGAAACCATACAGCATTATGTGGAAAAGGCCATAAGCAAGGTGCAGGAGAATACCGACGCCCTGCGCGTCATGGCCATCGTCATGGATCCGAAGACGGGCGACATATTGGGCATGGGCGCGACGCCGGACTTCGATCCGAACGACCCGCGCACGCCGCTCGACCTCGAGGCCGCGGAATACGTGCGGAACCTTTCGTCCGAGGAACAAGTCGAATATCGGAACAATATGTGGCGCAACCCGCTGACGAACGAGGTCTACGATCCGGGCTCCACCTTCAAGCTGCTGACCGTCGCCGCCGCACTCGAGGAAAGGGTCACCACGCCCGGCGACGCATTCTATTGCAGCGGTTTCTACGAGGTGGCGGACCAACGCCTCCGCTGCTGGCGCTACTATGAGCCGCACGGCGCGGAAAGCCTGACGGAGGCGGTCGGGAATTCCTGCAATCCCGTTATGATACAGCTCGTGCAGCGCATGGGCTACGACAGGTTCTACAAGTACATCGAGCTCTTTGGCATCACCGCGAAGACGGGCATCGACTTCCCCGGTGAAACGAACTCCTTGGTGCAGAGCCGCGATCTGGCGGGTCCCGTCGGCCTCGCCACGATGTCCTACGGACAGGGCATATCGATCACGCCCATACAGCTTGTCACGGCGGTTTCCGCCATCGGCAACGGCGGCAAGCTGATGCGCCCCAGGCTCGTCAAGGCGCTCGCGGACGACGAGGGCGAGATCGTGAAATCCTTCGACACGCAGGTCGTGCGCCAGGTGCTCAGCGAGCAGACGGCGGCGGAGGTTCGGAACATCATGGAATACGTCGTGAACGAGAGCGGCGGCAAGGCGGCCAAGATCCCGGGCTACCGCGTCGGGGGCAAGACCGGCACCGCGGAGAAGCTGGACAACGGCAGCTATAAGACGGGCAAGGTCACGGCCTCCATGATCGCGCTGGCGCCGATGGACGATCCGCAGCTGGCCGTGCTCGTGATCGTGGACGAGCCGCAGGGGATCAAATTCGGCAGCACGACGGCGGCGCCGGGCGTCAAAGACATCCTGTCCGACGTGCTGCGCTACAAGAACATCGAGCCGCGCTACACGCAGGAGGAACTCGCGGTCCTGCAACAGGGCTACGTCATCGTGCCGAACGTGACGGATATGAGCTTCAGCGACGCGGCGGGCAAGCTGCTCGGCAGCGATCTGTACTGCGTCGCCTCACCCGCAGGGAGCGAGGACGTGGATTTTACGGTGGTGGATCAGTATCCGAAGGCCGGCGGCAGGCTGCCCCCGGGCGGACAGGTATACCTGTACAGTGAGTAGTGACACAGGTGGGGGATTTGCTTATGATGGAATTGCGTTTGGGCGAAATAGCGGAGGCGGTGGGCGGCAGCCTGATCCGTGGCGACGCGAACGCGTGCGTGCGCGGCGTTTCGACGGACTCACGGGAGGCGGGTGCCTCGGATCTGTTCATTCCGCTGATCGGCGAGCGGTATGACGCGCACGACTTCATAGCGGATGCGCTGCGGGCGGGCTGCGAGAGCTTCATCGTCGCGCGGGAGGACGCCGCGCCCGCGGACGGCGGGGCAAACGTGATACGCGTCGCGGATACGACGCGCGCGCTGCAGGACCTCGCGCGCTTCTACCTGCGGCGCCTCGATCCGAAAAGGCTCGCCGTCACGGGCAGCACGGGCAAGACGACGACGAAGGAGATGCTCTCTCACATATGCGGCGCGCGCTACCGCACGGCGAAGTCGCGGGCGAACATGAACAACGAGATAGGGCTCCCGCTCTCGATCCTCGGCATGGCGCCGGACACGGAGGCGGTGGTTCTCGAAATGGGCATGTACAGGGCCGGCGAGATAGAGCTGCTCGCGGACATCGTGCGGCCCGAGGTGGGCGTGATCACGAACGTGGGCACGGCGCATATCGCGCACTTCGAGAGCAGGGACGGCATACGGGACGCCAAGCTGGAGATCGCGGCGCACATGGGTCCGCGGGATACGCTGGTCATCAACGCGACGGGCGACGACGCGCTCCGCGAGGCCTGCGCCTCGGGCCCCCACAAGCTCGTCAAGGTGGGCAACACGGGCAAGAGCGACTTCATCCTGTCGGGCGTGGAGAGCGACAACGAAAAAGGGATCTCCTTCTTTCTGGAGCACGGCGAGGACATGCAGCGCTTCCTCCTGCCCATCCTCGGCATACACAACGCGATGAACGCGGCCCTCGCGGTCGCGGCCGCGTCCTGCGTCGGCATCGGCATGGCGGAGGCGGCGAAGCGGCTGAGCAAGTTCACCCTGAACAGCAAGCTGACGGGCAGGAAGGGCATGAAGGTGATAGACGACAGCTACAACGCCAATCCCGATTCGATGCGCGCGGCCCTCGATATGCTTGGAACGGTGCGGGGCATCCGCAAGGTCGCGGTGCTCGGCGACATGAACGATCTGGGCAAGCGCTCCGCCGAATACCACAGGCGGATCGGTGCCTACGCCGCGGAAAAGGGCGTCGATCTGCTCATAGCCGTCGGCGAGAAGGCCGCCGGGATCGCGGCGGGCGCGCGGGAGGCGAAGCCCGCACTCGACGTTTTGCACTTCGAGAGCAAGGACCGTGCCCACCGGGAGCTGCCGGGCATACTGACGGCCGGCGACGTGATCCTCGTGAAGGGCTCGCGCGGCATGGCCATGGAAACGCTCGTGAAAAGGATATTGGAATGATGCCCGCGCTCGGTTCCGTGAACCTCCTTCGCGTCCTCATGACCATGGCGGCGGCCTACCTCGCGACGGCCCTGTTCACGTGGTTGCTGATCCCCTTTCTGCGGCGCTTCAAGGCCGGGCAGAGCATACGCGAGGACGGACCCGAATCGCATCGCCGCAAGAGCGGCACCCCGACGATGGGAGGCCTCGCAATCGTGATCGGCGCCATCATCGGTTTTTTCGCCCTGAATTCCCTCAGCGTCGATATCATGGTCATGCTCCTGACCTTCGCGGCCTACGCCGCGCTCGGCTTCTTCGACGATTACGTCAAGGTTCGGATGAAACGGAACCTCGGGCTGACGGCGCCGCAGAAATTCGCGTTGCAGGTGCTCATCGCGGCGGGCATCGCGATCTATCAGTTCCTTGGCCCCGGCGGCGGCACGCGGATATTCGTCCCGTTTTTGAACGAAAACGTGGATTTCGGGGTCTTTTACATCCCTTTCGTGATCTTCGTCATCGTCGCCATGGTCAACAGCGTGAACCTGACGGACGGCCTCGACGGGCTGGCTGCGGGCGTCACCGCCATGGTCGCGCTCTGCATGACCTTCGCGGGCGGGCTGTTCTCGGACAGCGCCTTTTTCAGCGCCGCGCTCTGCGGGGCCTGCTTGGGCTTCCTGCTCTTCAACAGGCATCCCGCGCGGATCTTCATGGGGGATACGGGCTCCTTGGCCCTCGGCGGCGGCCTCGCCGCCGTTTCCGTTATATTGCACCTCGAGCTCATACTGCCGCTCGTCGGCTTCCTGTACGTGCTGGAAACCCTGTCCGTGATCCTTCAGGTGGGCAGCTATAAGCTCCGGGGGAAGCGCGTGTTCAAGATGGCGCCGCTGCACCATCACTTCGAGCTGTGCGGCTGGTCCGAGCGCAGGGTGGTGCTCTCGTTCTGGGGCGCG
>JAITLA010000232.1 GCA_031278145.1 Eubacteriales Family XIII. Incertae Sedis bacterium | reverse complement strand
GCGGATTCCCGCGTGAAGGCATCCTCGGACGCGCGCCAGACCCAGTTGCCTTCGGCTGTGCCGGGCGTGTTCATGCGCGCGTCCGTGCCGAGGCACCACAGATCCTGCAGGGGCAGGATGACCCATACGGCCGGCGCGGCGTACAGCTTTTCGATGATCGCCGCGCAGGCCTCCCGCACACGGTCCGAGAGCGGTATCTCGGGGGCCCGTTCCGAAGACGAAGGCTCGGGGGCCTGTCGCTCCGCCTCGCGCAGCTTTTCCGAAACCCAGCTCGCCAGGGTATCGTTGTCGTGCGTGCCCGTATAATACACCCGCAAGGCCGCGTCGCTCCACGCCTCCGCGCCCCCGTCCGCGCGTTCTTCCTCCGCTTGGGCGCTCTCCCGCGTCATCGCGTCCGCGTGGAATTGGTATACCTGCATACCCGGCCACGCAAAGGTGTGGCGCAGGGCGTGCACGCCCGGCGTGATCACGCCGAGATCCTCCGCCAGTATCGGAAGCGGGCCGAGCGCGGCCTCTGCGGCCTCGAAGAGCGCCTTCCCGGGTCCTTTGCTCCAGTTGCCGTCCCGCGCCGTTTGCGCGCCCGCGGGGATCTCCCAGCAGGCCTCGAAGCCGCGGAAGTGGTCGAGCCGCAGGAAATCGTAAAGCCGCAGATTGCGGCGAAAGCGCTCGATCCACCAGCGATAGCCCCGCCGCTCGTTCGCCTCCCAAAGGAAGACGGGATTGTGCCAGTTCTGCCCGTCCTCGGTGAAGGCGTCGGGCGGCACGCCGCCCGACTTGCGCATCTGCCCGCGCGCGTCCAGATCGAAGAGCTCCCTGTGCGCCCAGGTGTCGCAGCTCGACGCGGAAACGTAGATGGGCAGATCCCCGAGTATCGAAACGCCGCGTTTCGCGGCGTAGGCCCGGAGCGCGTCCCATTGCTTCATGAACACGTATTGAAGGAAGGCGCAGAGGGCGATGGGCTGCGCGAGCTCCGTCCCGCAGCGCGCGAGCGCCTGCGGATCGCGGTCGCGCAAATCCGCGGGCCACTCCTGCCACGGCGCGTCCTCGCGCGCGTCGCTTATGGCGCGGTAGAGGCAGTAATCGGAGAGCCAGAACGCGTTTTTGTCGCAGAAATCCACGAAGGCGGGCGCATTCCGATCAAAGGCGGCAAAGGCCTTTTCGAAGAGGGGGCGCTTGACGGCGCGCGCGCGCGTGAAATCCGCGCGGCTTTCGCTGCCGCCGGTCACGATGCTCTGCAATACCCGCGCTGTCAGGTTTGGCTTTGGCAAATCTTCCTCCGCCAAGAGCCCGTCCTTGACCAAGCCGTGGAGATCGATCAGAAACTCGTTGCCCGCGAAGGCCGAATTGCCCGAATACGGCGAATTGCCCCCGCCGGCCGTCGTGACCGGAAGCAGCTGCCATATCCGTTGCCCGGCGGAAGCGAGATAGTCACAGAAATCGTAGGCGGCCTTGCCCATGTCCCCGCAGCCCGTGTCGGAGGGCAGGGAGGTGATGTGGCAGAGCAGGCCGGCGGCGCGCGGCAGATTCCGCATGACGAGGCTTGCGGGATCGGCCTTTCGGATGTATACGATCTTGCATTCGAGCGGCCCGACCGCCACGCGCAGCACGGCCGGCGGCAGGTTGCCCCGCGCCTCGATCTCGCCGCCCGCCCAGAGCGACGCTTCGTCGCGGCCGGCCGCTTCCTCCGCGCGCGCGGGCTCAAGGGCCTCGCCCGAAAGCAGCTCGATGAACACCGTTTCATCCCATGCAAGCGCGATGGAAGCCTCCTCGCTTTCGCTGTGCGAGCCGTTCAGAAACACCAAGGCGCGCTCGCCTTCGCCCTGCCGGCAGAACGCGTACATATGCCGATAACCGCCGTGGGAAACGAATTCCCCCCTGCGGAACAGCGCGTGCTCCGCGCGCAGCAGCCCGACGGCGCGATATCGGTCCAGGAGCTCCGCATCCTCGCGGCCCCAGGGGAAGGGGACCCGGTTGTACGGATCGCCAAGACCCTCCGCGCCGGCCTCGTCGCCGTAGAACACGGAGGGGACGCCGGGGAAGGTCATCTGCCAGACGGAAAGCAGCTTCAATCTGCGCCCGGCCAAATCCCGCTCCGCGTCGTTCAGGCGCAGGGTCTGCTTCTCCCATTCGCTGCGCTCCGCGTCGACGGAGATCCCGCCCAGCACCGAGAGGACGCGCGGTTTGTCGTGGCTGCCGATCAGATTCAGGCAGGAGAAAAAATACTCCCTCGGATAGTTTTCATACAGGCTCATGACGCGGGAATGCACCTCTGCGGGTCCTATGCGGCCCATCGAGAAATCCAAGCTCCAGTCACGGAAGGGATAGTTCATCGTGGAATCGAGCTCCGCGCCCAGCAGGTACCGGCGTATGGCGCCGTAGCTCGTCTTGTTGGAGGCATCCTCCCAAACCTCGCCCAGAAGCACGCTGTCCGGGTCCGTTTCCTTCATGGCCTCCCGTATCTCGCATATGAATTCGTCCGGCAGCTCGTCGGCCACGTCGAGCCGACAGCCGCGCGCGCCGGCCCCGATCCAGTGCCGCACCACGCTGTCGTCGTCGCCGCAGATGAAGGCGCGGTAGCTCGGATCCGATTCCTCGACATTCGGCAGATCCGCCACGCCCCACCAGCATTCGTAGCCCTCGGGATCGTGGTTGAAGCGATACCAGGATCGGTAGGGGGAATCCTTGGACTGCCACGCGCCGAGCGAGGGATAATTGCCGTATTTGTTGAAATAGATGCTGTCCGCGCCCGTGTGGCTGAACACGCCGTCCAGCACGATGGATATTCCGCGGTCCCGCGCCTCCTTGGCGAGCAGGCGGAACGCCGCCTCGTCCCCGTAGCCCGAATCTATCTTCATGTAGTCGCCCGTATCGTATTTGTGATTGCTCGCGGCCTCGAATATGGGATTCAGATAGAGGATGGTGACGCCGAGGCTCTTCAAATAGGGGAGCTTCTCGCGGACCCCCTCGAGCGTGCCGCCGAAGAAGGGCCAGCGCATGACCCAGCCCCTATCGTCCTTGTACAAGAACGGCGTGTCCCGCCAGTCGCTCTGCAGGATGCGCGTCGGCCCCTTCCCGTCCTCCGCGCGCTGCGCGTCGAAGAAGCGCTCCTTCCAGTCGCCGCCCCGCGCGAATCTGTCCACGAATATCTGATAGACGAGGCCTTCCTTCCACCACGCGGGAACGGGGCTGTCCGCGTAGACCGTGAGCTGGTAGGAGGGCGGGGGCGAAAAGGCCTCCCGGCCCTCGCCGCCGCGGCTTTGCTCGTTGTTTCCGTAATAGCGCGTGACGCCGCTGCTCGCCACGATGAAGTAATACCAGACATTGCCCGGCGTGTCCGGCGTCGCATAGGTGCAGGCGTACCTGCGGCGCGGGGGGCAGAAGTCGCCGTCCGCCGCGTCCGCGAGCGTTGCGTCGCCGATGGCGGACATCGGGACCAAGGTTTCGCCGACATCCTGAAACCATATGCGCAGGCTGCAGGCACAGTCCTCGGGCAGGCCCGTGACATCCAGCGAAAACGCGACCGTCGTGCCGCAGGGCGCGGCGCCGAAGGGAAACCTGTAGCGCGCGAGATGGGAATTGTGGTACAGTGAAATTCTGTTCATCGCAAACCTCTATTTGTTTCTAAAGAGCCTGGACCTCTTGCATATCCCATCGTACAGCGCCGTGTATCGATCCGCGGAAACGCGCCAGCCGAAGTCGGCGTCGCAGGCGTTCTTTCGGAGCCCGCGCCACGCGTCGCGCTTCTTCCGGTAGATGTCCGTCGCCTCCCGGATGGTGAAAAGCAGCTCGTGCGCGTTGTAATTCTCGAAGCCGAAGCCCGTGCCCTCGCCCGTGAACTTATTGTACGGGATGACCGTGTCGCGCAGGCCGCCGGTTTCGCGGACGACGGGCGGCGTCCCGTACTTCATCGCAATCATCTGCGTGATGCCGCAGGGCTCGAATTTCGATGGCATCAGCAGGATGTCGCCGCCCGCGTAGATCTTGTGCGCCAGCGTTTCGTCGAAGGTGATGCGAACGGCGATCCTTGTGGGATAGCGGTTCGCGAAATAGTAGAGCATTTCCTCGTAACGCCAATCGCCCGTTCCGAGGACGGCGAGCTGCACATCGCCCGCGTACAGCAGCTCTTCCATGATATGCGCGATCAGATCGAGCCCCTTCTGCTCGGTGAGGCGGCTCACGATCACGAGAAGCGGCGTGTCCGCCTTCACGGGAAGCGCGAGCTCCGCCTGCAGCTTCTTCTTGTTGAAGGCCTTGCCCTCGTCGTCGCCGCGCGTGTAGCGCTTGAAGATCCTCTTGTCGCCGGCGGGGTCGTATTCGCCGTAATCGATGCCGTTCAAGATGCCGGTCAGGTATTCCTCCCGCCAGCGCAGCACGCCGTCCAGACCCTCGCCGAAATAGGGCGTCAGGATCTCCCGCGCGTAGCTCGGGCTGACCGTCGTGATCGCGTCCGCGTAGTGCAGCGCGCCCTTCAGTAGGTTGACGGCGTCGCCGAAGGCCAAATAATCGCGCGCCGCCACGTGATCCGCCATGTCGAGGACGTCCCCGAGGAAATCACGCCCCACAATCCCCTGGTACTTCAGATTGTGGATGCTGAAGACGCTCCTGATGTCGTAATAGTAGGGATGCTCACCGAAGTATTCCTTCAGCATGACGGGAATCAGCGCGGTATGCCAGTCGTTGCAGTGGATGATCTGCGGCTTGAAGCGCTCGAGATGCGTCAGGCAGAGGAGCGCCGCCTTGCAGAAAAAGGCGGCCCTTTCCTCATCGTCGCCGTAGCCGTACAGCGAATCCCGCTTGAAGTAATGTTCGTTGTCGATAAAGTAATGGGTCACGCCCCTGTGATTGAGCGTTTCCACGCCGCAGTACTGCGTTCGCCAGCCCAGCTGCACCTGAAAGTCAAAGAGCGGCTTCATCTCGCTTCTGAACCTGCTCGGGATCGCGTCGTGCTTGGGCATGACGACGCGCACATCATGTCCGCCCTCCTTCAGGAAGAAGGGCAGCGCGCCGCCCACATCGCCGAGCCCCCCGCTCTTCGCAAAGGGCGCGGCCTCAAAGATCGCATACAATATGTTCATCGTGCTACCTCACAAAAGCATCACATCGTGCTTCTCTTTTCGATTATCAGGGGATGCGCGCCGCTTCCCCGGAGGACCGCGCCGTCCCCGACAATCACATACTTGTCCGCTATGACATTCTCCATGACGGCGCCGCGACCGACGACGCTGCGCTGCATGATGACGCTGTCCTTGACGACCGCGTCCGCTTCAACCGTCACGCCGGGGAAGAGGACGCTGCGCTCCACCCGCCCCCGGATCGTGCACTCGTTCGGAATCAGCGCGTCGGCCGTGGCCGATCCGCTGTAGTAACGCGTCGGCGCGCCGTCGCGTATCTTCGTGTACACGGGTCTTTTGCCGAAAAACAATTCTTCGTGAATCTCGGGCAGCAGGATGTCCCTGCTGCATTTCAGAAAGGAATTCAGGGAATCGATCCTGCCGAGATAGCCCGTGAATTCGTAGCCGTACATCCTTATATTCCCGATGTTTTCCAAGAGTATGTCGGTCAGCTCCATGTGATCCACGGCGAGATACCAGCCGATCAGATCCACGAGGATTTGCCTCTTGAAGACCATGCAGTCGATGAACAGCGCCGGCGGCGGCGTTTCCGCGGGCGCGGCCTCGGGGCGGACGCGAAGCATCTTCGTGATGCGTTTTTCAAAATTCAAGTCGAGGAAGAGCCCCTTGCTCCAATGCGCCGGATTCTCGCCCCGGTAGGCGAGCGTGACATCGGCGCCGCTCTTCGCGTGGGCTTCGGCGAGCGCTTTGTAGTCCATATTATATACCTGATTTGCCGAGGTTACAATAACATATTCCCTATAATCGCGCGTCAGGTAATCCATGTTGCGTATCATGTCCTTTATGAGAAATTGCGTGCTCATGTTCCTGAAGCCGTAGATCGAGCCGGGCAGCACAAAGAGCCCGCCTCGCTTGCGGTCGAGGAACCACTCCTTGCCCGCGCCGAGATGATCGAGCAGGGAGCGGTACATGTAGGGCGTGACGATGCCCACCGTGCGGATGCCCGCGTTGACCATGTTGGACAGCACGAAATCTATCAGCCGGTAGCGCCCGCCGAAGGGAAGCGAGGCCGGCGGTCTGTCCTTCGTCAGTACGCCGAGGCTCTCCGTGTTGTAATTTGCGCAGATGAGGCCCATCGTATCGTTCATTTTCGCCTCCGATGCAGCTTGCCGGCTGCCACAATGCACGTAAAAACGGTTCTCCGAGGTCACGCCTCGCGGTCCACGGTTTCGCCTTCCAAGACGCGCGCGCCCTCTATGAGGCACATGTCGCCCGCGATGACCGTGATGCCCTGCCGGCGCGCCTCCCCGCCCTCCGCCTTCGCCCCGATCAGGCTGTCCCTGCCGATCTGCGTGTTCTCGCCCACGATGGCCTTGTGCAGCGTGCAGCCCCGCTCGATCCGCACCCCCGGCAGTATGATGGAATCGACGACGGAGCAGTCCTCCTCGATCCGGACGTTGGGGCATATGATGGAGTCGATGACGGCGCCCCGTATGCTGCACCCGTTGCAGACCAAGCTGTTCTCCACCTTGGCCTCGGGCCAGATGTAATGCGGCGGGAATATATTGCTGTTGGTCAGGATGCGCATCTTGCGGTCGAAGATGTTGAAGGGCGGCTCCTCCCGCAGGAGCTCCATGTTGGCCTCGTAATAGCTCTCAATCGTGCCCACGTCCCTCCAGTAGCCGCTGAACCTGTAGGCGTAGAGGGACTTGCCCTGCGCGAGCAGGCGCGGCAGCACGTCGCCGCCGAAGTCCTTCGAGGAATCGGGGTCGCAGTCGTCCTCCGCCAGCGCGTCCGACAGCAGCTTCGTATTGAAGATGTAGACGCCCATGGACGCGAGGTTGCTGTCGGGCTCCCGCGGCTTCTCCGAGAACTTTGTGATGCGGCCGTCCTCCGCGGCCGTCAGTATGCCGAAGCGGCTCGCTTCCTCCGGGGGCACCTCCATGGCGGAGATGGTCACGTCCGCCTTGCTCTCCACGTGAAAATCCAGCATCTTGTTGTACTGCATCGTGTAGATGTGGTCGCCGGACAGGATCAGCACGTAGTCGGGATCGTAGCCGGAGATAAAGTCCATGTTCTGGAAGATCGCGTTGGCGGTGCCGATGTACCAGCCGCCGCCGTCCCGCTTCTGGTAAGGCGGCAATATGCGGACGCCGCCGCCCGTTTCGTTCAAATCCCAAGACACGCCCGTGCCTATGTACGCGTTGAGCATCAAGGGCCGATACTGCGTCAGCACGCCCACGGTGTCGATGCCGGAGCTGACGCAGTTGTTCAGGCTGAAGTCGATGATCCTGTACTTGCCGCCGAAGGAAACCGCCGGCTTCGCAATCGAATGGGTCAGGGCGCCGAGCCTGTTTCCCTGCCCGCCGGCCAACAGCATCGCGACGCATTTCTTCTTGCTCATAGGCCTTCTCCCTTTCTCACACCCGCCATATCTCCGCATCGTACTTCTTTATGGTTTCGTCGCTGGTAAAACAGCGGGAACGCGCGATGTTGCGCAGCGACATGCGCCGCCAGGAGGCCTCGTCCCCGTAGAGCGCCCGCAGCTTGCCGAAGGCGCTCATGTAGGACGAAAAATCCTTGAGGACAAAATACTCGTCGTTGTCGCGCAGCAGACTGTCGTAGATGTCCCTGAAATCGCTGCCCGCGTCCGGGAAAAAGCCGTCGATCAGCTGATCCACGAGGCGCTTGATGCGGGAATCGCCGTGGTACTCGTCCCAAGCCGAATAGCCGCCCTTGCGGTAAAAGCTCATGACCTGTTCGATCTTGAGCCCGAAGAGCGCCATGTTTTCCTCGCCCACGGCATCGCGGATCTCGAGGTTTGCGCCGTCCAGCGTGCCGAGCGTGATCGCGCCGTTCATCATCTGCTTCATGTTGCCCGTGCCGGAGGCCTCCTTGCCGGCTATGGATATCTGCTCGCTTATGTCCGCCACCGGATAGAT
>JAITLA010000141.1 GCA_031278145.1 Eubacteriales Family XIII. Incertae Sedis bacterium | reverse complement strand
ATTTAATGATTTGGACAAGTCAATTCGATTTCAAGGAGGATCGATATGAGCATTGAAAGCGTAAAAGCACGGGAGGTATTGGATTCGCGCGGGAACCCCACGGTGGAGGTCGAGGTGGGCCTCGACTGCGGCGCGAAGGGTCGCGCCATCGTCCCCTCCGGGGCCTCGACGGGCGCCCATGAGGCCGTGGAGCTGCGCGACGGCGACAAGAGCCGCTATCTGGGCAAGGGCGTTCAGAACGCCGTCAGGAACGTGAATGAGATCATCGCGAAGGAGCTGATCGGCCGGTGCTGCTTCGATCAGGCGGGCATAGACGCGCTGCTCGTGCGGCTCGACGGCACGCCCAACAAGGGCAAGCTCGGCGCCAACGCCATACTCGGCGCTTCCCTCGCCGTGGCGCACGCCGCAGCCGATTGCCTGGAGCTTCCGCTGTACCGGTATATCGGCGGCGTCAACGGCAAGACCCTGCCGACGCCCATGATGAACATCCTGAACGGCGGCAGCCACGCGGACAATACGGTGGACATTCAGGAGTTCATGATCATGCCCGTCGGCGCGCCTTCCTTCCGGGAGGGTCTACGGATGGGCGCGGAGATATTCCACAGCCTGAAGTCCGTTCTGAAGGGCCGGGGCCTGAACACGGCGGTCGGCGACGAGGGCGGCTTCGCGCCCGATCTCGCGACGAACGAGGATGCGATCAAGGCCGTCATCGAGGCGATAGAGAAGGCGGGCTACAAGCCCGGCGCCGATGTCAAGCTCGCGCTCGACGTGGCCGCCAGCGAGATGTACGATGCCGAAAGCAAGATATACAAGCTCGAGGGCGAGGGCGTGCGCAAGAGCGCCGAGGAGATGGTGGCCTACTATGAGATGCTCGCGGACAAATACCCCGTGGCCTCGATAGAGGACGGGCTGGCCGAGGACGACTGGGACGGCTGGAAGCTCTTGACGGATACGCTCGGCAAGCGGATCCGGCTCGTCGGCGACGATCTCTTCGTCACGAACACGGAGCGCCTCGCGCGCGGCATCAAGGAGGGCATCGCCAATTCGATCCTGATCAAGGTCAACCAGATCGGCACCCTGACGGAAACCCTCGACGCGATTGAGATGGCCAAGAAGGCGGGCTATTCCGCCGTCGTTTCCCATCGCTCCGGCGAAACGGAGGATGTGACGATTGCCGACATCGTGGTCGCCGTGAACGCGGGCCTGATCAAGACGGGCTCGCTGTCGAGGACGGACCGCGTCGCCAAGTACAACCGGTTGCTGCGCATCGAGGAAGAGCTGGGCGCACAGGCCGTCTACGCAGGCGAAAGCTTCTAGTTACCATAAAACGACAGCTTGAAAAAGCCGAGGTCCTATGATATCATTATACACTGTGCGGCAAGAGCCGCCTCCGCGTGCGGCGCCCGCCGCGGAAGCGGAAGCGGTTTTCTTCATGCGGGAAGCCCTGCGGGAGGCTGCGGAGGCCGCCGCTGCGGGCGAGGTCCCCATCGGCGCGGTCGTCGAGCGGGACGGGCGGATCATAGGCCGGGGCCGCAACCGGACGGAGGGCGAGAAGGACCCGACGGCGCATGCCGAGATCGAGGCCATCCGCCGCGCGGCCAAGACGCTCGGCGGGTGGCGGCTCACGGGCTGCCGCATGTACGTGACGGCCGAGCCCTGCGCGATGTGCGCGGGCGCGCTCGTGCTCTCCCGCATGGAGAAGTTGTACATCGGAACGCTCAATGCCAAGGGCGGCGCCTGCGTGTCGCTCTACAGCCTGTTGCGGGACGACAGGCTGAATCATCGCGTGGAAGTGGAGCCCGGCATCCTGCGGGAAGAATGCGAACGCATAATGAAAGAATTCTTTGCGCGGCTTCGGTCGAAGAAGCGCGCGCGTGCGGAGGACGACGATCAATGAGAAAATCTATCGGCGTGTTTTTCATGGTTTTGTTGCCGGTGCTCCTTTTGTCGACGGCAACCTGCTTCGCCGAAGGACTGCGCCTTGTGGAAAACTACCCCGAGGAAGGCAGCCGATCATCGCCTCCGATCAATCTGGGGATCAAACTCTTCTTCGACCGGGATGTGTCCACCGAGGCGTATCGCGCGCAGAACGAAGCCTGCTTCAAGCTGTTGGACGAGGAAGACCGGTCGGTGCCGCTGCGCGTCCTCTATACGGACGCGGATCGGAACTACATCCTCGTGGTCGCCGAGCCCGAGAACGAGAAGGAAGGCCTGGGCTCGGACCGGGAATACAGGTTTGAGATATCGCCGGAGCTGCAGGCCGCGGACGATTCCACGCTGGAAACGCAGAAGGTCATCACCTTCCGCACGCGGAACACCTCCAGGGATATGACGGTCAACATGGTGCTCATGGGCGTCATGGTCGTCGGCATGCTGGTGTTTTCCACGCTCTCGATGCGCAGACAGGCGCGAAAGGCCGCCGCGGCCACGGCCGACAAGCAGAGGGTGAACCCCTACAAGGTCGCAAAGGAAACGGGCAAGAGCGTCACGGAGATCGTTGCGAAGGAAGAGAAGCGGAAGCGGCAGGCCGCCAAGAGAAGGGCCGGCGCGGGCGCTTCCGCCGCGGATAAGGATGCGGACGCGAAGGATGCCGAAAGCGCGGCCGCCGCAGGCGGCCGCCGCGTGAAGCACGTGCGGGCCCCGCGCCCGATTGCGGCTGCGGGGAGCGGCTACAAAACGGGACGGAAGGCCGCCGCCGAGAAGAAGGCGCGCGAAGAAGCGGCGCAGCGCGCGAAGGGCACGACCAAGCCCAAGGCCCGAGGCGGCGCCACACGGAGCAAGAGAAGAAAGTAGCGCGGCCGCCCGGGCGCGGCGGGCCCGCGTTTCGGAAGGATTGAATATGGACGAAGCCGAAGCGAGATCCCGCGTCGACCGGACAATCGCCTTGAAGGCCTACGCGAAGATCAATCTGTCCATCGACATCCCGGGCAAGCTGCCGAGCGGATATCACAGCATACGGACCGTGATGCAGCAGGTCGATCTGTTCGATACGGTGGAGGTCCGCGTGCGGGAGGACGGCGGCGCCGGCGCGCGCGTCGCGCTGTCGGCGGAGGCGGACGGCCCCGACATCCGCGCGCTTCCGACGGATGGGCAAAACCTCGCGGTGCGGGCGGCGCGGGTTTTTCTCGCGGCCTTTGCCCCGGCGTTTCGCGGAAGCGTCACGATACGCCTGCAAAAGCGCATACCGCTTGCGGCGGGTCTGGCGGGCGGCAGCTGCGACGCGGCCGCGGTGCTTCTGGCCCTCGCGCTTTTGTGCCCGCGGCGGAACGCCCCGCCGGCGGAGGCGCCCGCCGCCCGCCTGCGAAGCTTGATGGAACTCGGGTCCCGCATAGGCGCCGATGTTCCGTTTTGCGTTATGGGACAGGCGGCCCTGAACGGGGCGCTCGGCCTGCGGGGCGACTTCGCGTCGAGCTGCGCCCTCGCCGAGGGGCTGGGGGAGCGCCTGACGCCGCTTCCGCCGCTGCGCGGCTTTGCGATCATAGCCAAGCCGGCCCTGTCCTTGTCCACCGCCGCCGTCTACGCGGGCCTCGACCTCTCGGCCATATCCGCGCGTCCCGATACGGACGCGCTCGTGGAAGGCCTTCGGACGGGCGACGGTGGAAAAATCAGAAAAAACATGATAAACGTACTTGAAATCGCCGTCCTAAAAGAGTATCCTGTGATTGTGGATATAAAGGAGCGCTTGGCGGCGGACAAAAACGCCGAATGCGCGCTCATGAGCGGCAGCGGTTCCTCGGTGTTTGCGTGGTATCGGGATCGCGCCGCCTGCGAAACCGCGTTCGATGCCCTGCGGCGCACGGAGAGCGGCGTTTGGATGGCGGAGCTACTGTAGCCCGCGCCCGCGTGCGCTACGGCCCAAGGTCGGAAGGAAGATCGGTGAAAAAGATTTTGGTGATTGACGACAGCCCGTTTTTCAGAGGGCAGCTGCGCGTGGTGCTGTCCTCCGAGTACGCGGTGGCGGAGGCGAACGACGGCGAGGAAGGGCTTGAGCTGGTCAAGCGCGAGAAACCGGATCTCGTGCTTCTCGACGGCGTCCTGCGCGGAATGAGCGGCTTCGAGGTCTGCCGCATCCTGCGGGAGTCGGAGAGCAACAACCTGATGCCCATCGTCATGATCACCTCCTCCGACAAGCAGGAGGACATACTGCTCGGCCTCGAGCTCGGCGCGGACGACTACATCACGAAGCCCTTCAACAACCGCGAGCTGATCAGCCGCATCAAGAACCTGCTGCGCCGCATAGACCGAAACAGGAACGCCAATCCCCTGACGGGGCTCCCCGGGAACATCGAGATACAGCGGGAGGTCGTAAGCCGCATCAGCAGGGGCGACAAATTTGCGGTGGGCTATGTGGATTTGGACAATTTCAAGGCCTACAACGACGCCTACAGCTTCTCGCGGGGCGATACGGTCATCGTTTTGACGGCCGATATCCTGCGCGATCAGATCAGGCTCTGGGGCAATGCGGACGATTTCACGGGGCATATCGGCGGGGACGATTTCATATTCGTCACGACCCCGGACAAGGTTGAGCGGATCTGCGAGGAGATCATCGCGATCTTCGACGAGAAGATACGGGGTTTTTACAACGAGGCGGACCGAGCGGCGCACAGCGTCAGAACCATAAACCGCAAGGGCGAGGTGGATGTGTTTCCGCTCATGAGCATTTCGATTGCGGTGGCCACGAACCGGCACCGCGAGCTGGACAATTATCTCATAATCGGCGATATAGCGGCCGAGCTGAAGAAGAAGCTGAAGCGCATGCAGGGGAGCAATTACTGCGTGGACCGCAGAGCGGACGCGTCCCCGGCCTCAGACGGCGAAAGGCGGGTTTTATAGACGATGATAACGAATGAAATCGCAGGAAGGCTCGAGCGCTGGCTCGAGTGGCCGGATCTGGACGCGGCGCTTCGCGCGGAGCTTTCCGCCTTGGAGCGGGCGGTGCGGGAAGCGCCCGGCGGCGCGGCGGAGGACGAGCTGGGGGATCGCTTCTACCGGGATCTCGAATTCGGAACGGCCGGCATGCGCGGCATAATCGGCGCGGGTGACAACCGCATGAACATCCATACGGTGCGGCGCATCACGCAGGGCCTCGCGAATTATATC
Source organism: Eubacteriales Family XIII. Incertae Sedis bacterium (assembly GCA_031278145.1). The sequence continues at coordinate 1,441 of JAITLA010000141.1, read as the reverse complement.
AACGCGGAAAAGCGGGGTGCGGAAAAGCGGGGTGCGGAAAAGCGTCCGTCGGTCGCAATCGGCTATGACAATCGGATCAAGTCGGACGACTTCGCCTTCGAAACGGCCTGCGTGCTGCTCGCGAACGATATAGACGTGCGCATCTATCCCGCTCTGGCGCCGACGCCGGCGCTCTCCTTCGCCGTGCGGTACTGCGGCTGCGACGCGGGCGTGATGATCACGGCAAGCCACAACACGAAGGAATACAACGGCTACAAGGTGTACGACGCGGCGGGGGAGCAGAGCCTGCCCGCAGAGGCGGACGCAATCGCGGCCCTTATCGAAGCGGTGGATATCTTCGCGGACGTCAAGACCGTCGCTTCGGCCTTCGACGGCCCCTTCGCGGCGCGCCTCGCGGCCGCGGCGGCGCGTCCCGCGGACGGCGGCGCGCGGCTTACAATCCTGCCGGACGCCGTTATGGACGCCTTCCTCGACGCCGTTTTGGCGCTCTCGATGGGAAAGCGGAACTTCTCGGGCCTTTCCGCCGTCTATACGCCGTTGAACGGAACGGGAAATATACCCGTCAGACGCGTGCTCGCCGCAATCGGCCTGACGGATCTGCATGTTGTGAAGGAGCAGGAGGCCCCCGACGGCGCATTCCCGACCTGCCCCTACCCGAATCCCGAAAAAAAGGAAGCGCTCGCGCGGGGACTTGCGCTCTGCGAGCGCCTGCGCGCGGAGGGGCGGCCGCCCGACATCCTGATGGCCACCGATCCGGACTGCGACAGGGTGGGCGTGGCCGTGTGGCACGACGGCGCGTACAGGCTCTTGACCGGCAACGAGGTGGGCGTGCTCCTGCTGGATTTCATCTGCGCGTCGCGGACGGCCGCGGGCACGATGCCAAAGCGGCCCCTCGCCGTCAAGACCATCGTGTCGAGCCCCTTGGCCACGACCGTCGCGGCACGCTACGGCGTGGAGATGATCAACGTCCTCACGGGCTTCAAGTTCATCGGCCGGCGGATCACGCGGCTCGAGGAACTGGGCGAGGCGGAGCGCTACATCTTCGGCTTCGAGGAAAGCTGCGGCTACATGTCCGGCACGCATGTGCGCGACAAGGACGCCGTCAACGCCTGCATGCTGATTGCGGAGCTGGCGGCCGCCTGCAAGGAAGAGGGCCTTACGATTGTGGACCGGCTGGAGGCGATCTACCGCAGCTGCGGCTTCTGCGAAAACGCCCTGCTCGAGTTCACCATGGAGGGCGAGAGCGGCATGCACCGCATAGGGCGCATTATGCGCGCGCTGCGGGAACGGCCGCCCGAGGCGCTCTTCCGCGCGCCCGTCGCGGAGAAGGCGGACTGCCTTTCGTCGCGCAGGATCGCCGCGGACGGACGCGAGAGCGGCATGGATTTGCCCAAGGCGGACGTGCTCGAATTCGTCTTTCGGGACGGGAGCAGCGTCATCG